>CAZXRT010000016.1:0-8411 GCA_964642535.1 uncultured Methanospirillum sp. | reverse complement strand
CATAAGCATGACCAGGTGATTGTCCATCCAACGGGAAAGACGGTGCAGATCCGTTCCATTCAGAAACACGATGATGATGTGGCAGATGCATATACCGGAGACCGGGTCGGCCTTGCACTGAAAGGGATCGAAGCAGAAGAACTCGACCGGGGGTATGTGCTGAGTGCTGCACCTGATATTGTCAGCAGATGTGAAGTTGCCGGGAAGGTGACCATCATCCCGTACTGGCCTGAACCCCTCAAAGAGCAGATGGTCCTGTATACCGGGCACTGGATGCAGTTTCTTCCCTGCCGTGTCAGTTCATACTCCCATGGACCAGACTGGCGATCTGCCGATCTGACCCTGACCTTTGAGAGAGAACTGGTATACCGGCCCGGATCCCTGGCAGTGCTTCATTACCTTGAAGGAGGAAAACTGCGGATTGTCGGAACCCTTCAGTTATCCTGATTATTCACCGGATTGCAGCCAGGTTGCCATGACAGTGAATGAAATTCCCCAGCCCTGTTTTCTTCCGGCTACCCCGCAGGAAGCAAAAGACCTGGGGATCGGGAAGTTTGACGTCATTCTCATCAGTGGCGACGCATATGTTGACCATCCCTCTTTTGCCACTGCCCTGCTTGGCAGGACTCTCTGGGATGCCGGGTTTCTGACCGGGGTGATTCCACAGCCGGATCCGAAAAACCCGGATTCAATCAGGATCCTGGGAAAGCCACGGCTTTTCTTCTCGATATCAGCCGGTTCCATGGATTCAATGGTCGCCCGGTATACCCCCGCGATGCGACTGCGTCATGATGATGCCTGCTCCCCAGGAGGGATACCGGCCCGGCCTGACCGGGCTACGCTCGTATATACAGATCTGGTGCACCGGACATTTCCAGACATTCCCCTCGTCATCGGGGGAGTAGAAGCCTCCTTACGCAGATTTGCCCATTATGACTACTGGTCTGACCGGATCAGACAGTCTGTTCTTGCAGATGCCCCTGCTGATATCTTAGTATTTGGCATGGGAGAGCAGCAGCTGGTAAGCCTGGCCCGTCGGGCAGCCGGGGGGGAAGATCCCGGAACAATAAGGGACATCCCCGGAACCTGCTGGAAGATCGCTCCCCGGGAATATGCCCAGGCCGGAGAACAGAATTCCGGGATTATCGAAATCCCTTCGTATGAAGAGGTCTGTGCAGATCCGGCTTCCTTTGCCCGTGCCCATGTGATGTTCTCATCCAACCAGGATCCGTACCGTGGAGCAGCACTTCTCCAGCGGCATCCCAAGACCATCATCGTTCAAAACCCCCCTGCCCAGCCACTCACGACCCGCGAGATTGATCGGATCTACGATCTTTCCTACCAGCGAAGAGCCCATCCGATGTACCAAAAGCCGATTCCTGGTCTGGACCCGGTCAGGTTCTCTATTACATCTCATCGCGGATGCTATGGAAACTGCTCGTTCTGTGCTCTTGCCATGCACCAGGGAAAGATCATCCAGAGTCGCAGCAAGGAGTCAATCCTCCGCGAAGTGAAACGGATAGCAGCCATGCCGGAATTCAGGGGGACGATTCCTGATATCGGAGGGCCCAGTGCAAATATGTATGCAGATACCTGTCCACGGTGGGAGGGAGCAGGAACCTGTCCTGACCGGGACTGTCTGAACTGCAACAGCAGAAGATCAGGGATTGAACGTTATTTAGACATCCTGGATGCTGCTGCAGGAGTTGCAGGAGTCCGCCATGTCTTCATCGGATCGGGTCTGCGGTATGACCTGATTCCACCTGATTCCGCTATCATGAACCGGATCTGTGACCATGTCTGCGGACAGCTGAAAGTGGCACCAGAACATATCGAGACCCGGGTCACCCGGCTGATGCACAAACCCGGAAAAGAGATCTTTGAATCGTTCAGAAAACGGTTTGAAGAGGCACAGAAGCAGAGAAAATCCCGCCAGTACATCATTCCGTACCTGATGTCAGGCCATCCCGGGTGCACCATTTCTGACATGATCCTGCTTGCCGGGTTTCTGCGGGATCATCATCTCTATACCGAACAGGTTCAGGATTTTACTCCGACACCCATGACTGCCTCAACGTGCATGTATGCAGCCGGGATTGACCCGGGAACCATGAATCCGGTGTATATCCCGAAAGGGTCGGAAAAACGGATCCAACGGGCAATCCTCCATTACCGTGATCCCGCCGGATATGAACTCGTCAGAGCCGGGCTCGAGCAGGCTGGCCGCCGGGACCTCATCGGAGAAGGCCCGGAATGCCTCATCGGAAGGAAAAAACCTCACCTCTCTCAAAACCGAAAAAAGAGGTCGGGATAAAGTTTCATTCAGAGAAGATCATTCTTCCGGCCTGGTATCCGTCTCCGGGACCCGCATCGCACAGGATACACATTCCTCAATGCTGTCAGCATATGTCCGGTATGCATCAGCAAGGACAGTGGACTGGGAGGTAAGCCCGGCAATCAGGATAGCCTCAAGGATCTCATCTTTATTTGCACCTTTCCTGATAGCTGCCTGGACATGATAATCTGTACAATGATTACACCGGAGTGCAGCCGAAACGGCGATACTGATCAGTTCCACGTACTTTGGTTCAAGGGTTCCGGTCTTGAGAACTGCAGTCTTGTACAGGAGATGGGAGATGAGTACCTCGGGTCGTTCACCCATTCTCTCAAATATGAGCGGAACTCTCCCGTTGTCTGCAAGAATGGCATCCATCCATTTCTGTGCCGTATCAGCCGCACCATGTTCAAGGACCTCGTGAATGATCTGCTCAAACCCATCAGTTGGTTTTCCCATGGTCTCTTTCTCCATTTGTGTACCATATCTCAGCAGATATCTATCTGAAGATATGGCATATCCTTCCCTCTCCAGAACCTTCAAATAGGGAGATTTATCTTTTCTATACCATGAGAGTCAGGATATCTCTCGTCATTCTTCTCTTTCTCTGCTGCATCCTCATCTCCGGATGCATGGAACAGAAGAGCGAAACTCCGCTGGAAAGTCCCCCGCAGGCTGCCACGATCGCCCCGACTCCTGAACCGACAGTCCAGGAGACCGGAGTAGCGGTTCCTGCTGCAACCACCAGCCCGTCTGTTTTTGATCAGCCGGTAACACAGCCTCCTGCAAACCTGACGGTATCGGTCACAGTCCGCAAAGATCCGGTATATGCCACGATCATCACCACTTTTAACGGAGGAAAAGGACAGGATCTACTCCGGTCACTCAGGGTGAGAACCACCCTTTCAACCGGGGAGATACATGAGGAAGACCTTGGAACCGAGAAAGGAGATGAGCTGATCCAGAACGGAACCCGGGGTCAGGACCGGGTCCAGGTCCTGGCCAGTTACCTGAACGGGAATTCATACCTGATCACCGACACGATGCTTGCTCCGAGCCGGCAGGAGAATGGTACCGCACCGGTGCAGCCGGAAAAAACCATGAGCATCAGTGAAGAGGGGCTGTACCCCGGTCCGGTCACGATCCCCCCCAATAACCTGGATGTGATGGTTGATGTCCAGAAAGAGCCCATTTACCGGGTAATCACGGCAACATTCAGAGGCGGCCACGGCCAGTTCCTTATCAGCAGGATAGACATGAATGCTGTCCTCGGTAACGGAGAATCGGTAACCCGCCAGATAGCAGGAAACATCGGTGCCATCGCTGAGATCCAGGGAACAGACGGAGTTGACCGGGTTCAGGTCGTGGTCAGTTACAAAAACGGAGAGACATACAAGATATATGAAAAGGCCTTCGGACCCCGGGGAGAAAGTTTCAGTTAAAAAAAATTATTTTTTTGATGCTAGCAGGATTCCGGCGAGAAGACCGGTTACGGCTATCCAGACCGGAAGAGAAGCCTGAGTTGGTTCTGCAGTGGGAGTGGAGATGGGCGTTGCAAGGGTTGCGGTCGGTGTCGCAGCCGGCATAAGCATGACCGATACCGGAAGAGTCTGGCCTGCCTGAACCGCAATCTGCTGCTCTGAGGGCTGGAAATTCTGTAGGGTCACCCCTAACAGGTATGTCCCCTGCTGAAGGTCAGGGACGGTCAGGGGTGTCACCCCGAATGGGGCACGGTTAATACTGACCGAGGCGCCAGGGGGTGATGAGGTTATCTGGAGAGTGCCGGTAGTGACAGGAACAAGAGTGATACGAATTTTTGTCACCATATTCGGTTCTACATATACCCTTTCCCTATAATCCTGGTACCCGGCCTTCTTCACCAGGATATCCCGGTTCCCGTACTTCACGGTATGCAGAGCCAGAATCCCGTTATCTGGAACGACTCCTGATGAGATTCCATCGATGAAGATTTCGCTTCCCGGAGGGCTGACGGCAAAGGAGAGGGTGCCGGTCAGGTTAAAGGGGAGAACCTGCAAAACCCCCCTGACAACCATCGTTTTTCCTGGTTTCGGGCCGGTGAGAAGGGTCTCGTGATAGGTTGTGTATCCCGGAGCTTCCATCCTGAGCTGACGTTTGTATGACCGGTCATATACCGGGACCTCAACGATCAGTGAACCACCGGTAACAGAGCCGATCGCATTATCATCCAGGAATACCATCGCTCCTTCGATATTGCATCTGAAGTCAAAAAAACCGGTTCCCACCGGGGTGACCGGCACAGATGCCGTCGGGCCGGAGATGGTGCCGCCAGTCTCTGCGGCACATAAACCGGTTATTCCGAAAAGAACCACGAAAGATGCGAGAATATAAGCCCATTTTGTATTCATGAAACACATGCCATCCTGCCTGTACCAACAACGAGGAATGCCGGGTACCTGCTGCAAGTATGAAGATCTCTGAAGGAATCTGGAAATACCTTTCCAATTACTGCAGATTCCGGTGCATTACCACCACATCCTGACACCTGAACACCATGGGCATCTGGCTTGCCCCAGGTATCTTCACCGGTTCCAAAGATTCTGTGGAGCAAACAGTGCATCGGGTGTGAAACCCTTCAAAGAGTACCCTGCCAGACGGGATTAAACCACAGAAAGAGAGAACCTGCGCAAGAACAAAAAGGGAGTTATTCCTCTTTCTTTTTCATGATTGTCCAGATGACAAGAGCAGCACATGCCACCAGCCCGAAGACGAGAATAATTCCGGCAAATACCAGGATATTCCCGGATATCGGGGATGCAGGCATACTCACTCCGGGAACAGGAGAAGCAGGGCTGATTGTCGGACAGTCCGGTACTGGTGTCGGGGGTGATGAGACAAGGACGACATCAACCGGATTGGATATGCCACCGGTCACCATGAGTTCCCCGCTCCACTCCTGATACCCGTCCCGGGTTATCCGGAGTGTCTTGTTTCCCACCGCAACATCCGACAGATTCAGGGGAGATAATCCCATGTACTGGTTATCAAGATAAATTCCGGCTCCATCAGGAGTCGTGTTGACAATAACCTCCCCTGTTGTGGCAGCCTGGAGGGTAACCCGGTACATGGTCAATGCATTGGAGGAGATATACTGCTGGGAAGTGATCGTCAGATTTCCCGGTCTTTTGACGGTACATTCGTATAACCCGACCGGCACAGTCTGAAGCACCATGGTCCCTGAATCAGGTGTCACTCCCATACTTTTCCCATTCAGCATCAGTTCGGTCTCCGGCAGACCGCTTTCAAACTGAACCATTCCCAACCGCTCATACCCGGAGGAGGAGAGATCAACCTTCACACTCACGGTTTTCCCGGGAGTGACAGCAGGAACCGGTCCGACAAATGTCTGATACCCGGTATACTCCAGGATCAGATCAGAATACGGGGGTGTTGCAGTCACATCAATCGGGATGGTACAGGCACCGTTTTGGATGAACCCGATAAAGGAACGATCCAGATACACACGCGCTCCTTCGACCGGTGACTGAATCTGGAGATATCCTACCGAATCAAGATGAATAACCCCGCTCTCCCCTTCTGCCATCGCCCCAGACGGCAGAGCCAGTGGAAGAATGAGGAGGATAGTGAGAATAATGTACCTCTTCACGACACTCAACCCTTCTGTGTGAGGATGGGACTTCTGCGTTCATAACCCTTTTGAACAGTGGAATCGAAACAGGCACCGGGTTGATACAATCGGAATTACATCGCCTGGACTCGCTCTTCTCCTCTTTTCGTATCCTGCTATGTATAACATTATATAGTTTATAGCCCCCTGCATGACTCGCAGAAAAGCATGGAGACAGGATGAACACAGAGTCGGAGAAAAAAAGGGATTATTCTTCGAGGGTAGATATGTCTCCGGGATCTACCCCCATCTCTTTCGCCTTTAAAACCCGCCTCATGATCTTTCCGGACCGGGTTTTTGGCAGCTTGTCCATGAACTCGATCGCCGCAGGCATGGCTATCGGTCCGATGGTCATCCGGACATGGTAAATCAGTTCAGATACCAGTTTCTGGCTTGGTTCATATCCCTTGATCAGCGTGACAAATGCCTTGACCGCCTGCCCCTTGATCTCATCAGGGATGCCGATTACTGCTGCTTCTGCGACAGATTCGTGGTCAACCAGGGCTGATTCAACTTCTGCCGTCCCAAGATTGTGTCCGGAGACGATGATGATGTCGTCTGCCCTTCCGAGGACCATGATATATCCGTCCTCATCCCTGACTGCCAGATCACCGACAGTGTAGTAATCCCTGATCTGGTCCCAGTACTTGCGGTATCGCTCGTCGTTTTTATACACCGCCCGCATCATGGACGGCCACGGCCGCTTGAGGACCAGAAGACCGCCCTGGCCGGGGGGAACCGGTTCTCCCTGTTTGTCCACCACATCGGCAACGACTCCCGGTATCGGAAGGCCGGCAAAACCGGGTTTCATCGGCATACCCAGAGGGGTTGTGATCATATGCATCCCGGTCTCTGTCTGCCACCAAGTGTCCAGGATCGGGCACTGGTTCTTACCGATAACCCGGTAATACCATTCAAACGCCTCAGGATTGAGTGGTTCACCAACCGAACCCAGGATCCGGAGTGAACTCAGATCATATTTATCCGGCCATTCTTCCCCGACCCGCATAAACATCCTGATGGCAGTTGGTGCGGTATAGAAGATGGTCACTCCGAGATCCTCAACCAGGCTCCACCAGATTCCGGGATCAGGATAATCCGGAGTAGTCTCGGTAATTACTACCGTGGCACCGACAGAGAGCGGACCATACACGATATAGGAGTGACCCGTGATCCACCCGGTATCTGCAGTGCACCAGTGAACATCATTCTCCCTGATATCCAGGATGTACTTGCTGGTGTAATGGGTTCCTACCAGGTATCCGCCGGTGGTGTGGACGATTCCTTTCGGCTGGCCGGTTGTTCCGCTGGTATAGAGGATGAAGAGCGGATCTTCGGCGTCCATCTCTTCGGGTGGACAGGTATCATCGAGACCTTCCTGGATACTGTAAAAATCCACCTCCATCTCGGAGTAGAGTTCCATGGGAGCCCTCTCCCTGCAGAGCACGATGACTTTCTCAACGCTGGGGGAGTTTTTGACAGCATCATCCACGATGCTCTTGAGAGGGACGGTTTTCCCTCTCCGGTATCCGACATCGGCAGTGATCACGATCTTCGCCTCTGCATCCCTGATCCGGGAGTGCAGCGCTTCTGCTCCAAAACCGGCATACACGATCGAATGGACCGCACCGATACGGGCACAGGCAAGCATGGCGATCACATGCTCAGGGACGAGGGGCATATACAGGCAGATACGGTCCCCTTTCTGTACACCCAGCTTTTTCAGGGCGTTTGCAAACTTCATGACCGATCTGAGCAGCTGACGGTACGTGAACACCTCTTCCCTGCCATTCTCCCCTTTCCAGATGAGAGCAAGTTTATTCCGCCTCCCGTTCTTCACATGCCGGTCCAGGCAGTTTGTTGTGATGTTCAGGTGGCCTCCCACAAACCACTGGGCATAGGGATAATTCCACCTGAGCACGGTATCCCAGGGCTTCATCCATTCCAGTTCCCGGGCTTTCTCCTCCCAGAATCCATCAGGGTTATCCAGAAATCTCTGGTATGCCTGATTGTAACTGCCCAGCGCAGAGCTCTCCTCATACGAGGGATCGGGTATGTATGATTTCTTATCAAGTTTCACGTCGAAATCTTCTGCCATTTCTCACCACCTACATGATTAATCATGTAGAAAAACCCTGGTTTTCTGCCCCTGATTATTTCAGGATCATAAAACAGGGAGATCACCACTTCATCAGAATGATGATCGTCTGATAACAAAAACGATCAACGATCACATAAATTCCCCTCTATGTCGATCATAAATTGTGATCATGTCAGGGTATTCTTCCACCGATGATTCACAATAAGAGACAACGATTCAGACAGGGTATCGGGGATTGATGCCAACATGTTCTTTTGGTGGGGTGCTGAGTACCTGTCAGTGCAGAACGGAGGTACCTTGAGATGATA
>CAZXRT010000015.1:0-14609 GCA_964642535.1 uncultured Methanospirillum sp. | reverse complement strand
CCACCAGGATCCCGTGAGAGGTGAACTCATGCTCTGGAGCCGGACTCACCTTCCATGTGAATTTTAAGTTTCATCAATATCTTATGAAAAGGTTAGAAAACAGAGTTATTTACTGTCCTCTTCGATGATTGTTACTTCTTTTTCAAAAGACGAAGTTTTCCCATAATAATACGAATCGTCCGGGGCGATATACGTTTCATACATTCCATTCAGATGTGAACTGGCCTGAACCGAGTATGTACCAGTTTGGTAGAGCAATTTACCATTATCTTTGGCAGCACTGGTATCCCATCCATTATCAGGTGCAGGAACGGTGTGGTCTTTTCCATCACCTATCCAGTACCAATCCGGATCAGTAACCTTGAGATCAATCAGAGAGACGGTTTTTCCATCAGAACATAAAAGGTCTGTAATGAAATCCCCATCAGGCCCTTTTAATTTCAGAGTAATCACATGATCTTCCGGGGAATATCCTACTCTCTTATATACATCCCCTAAACTTGTTTCAATCAGGAAGTTCACCAGATGCCCCTGACTGACTTTTTTATCAGTGATATCCTGCTTGGTTGTTGCATCCCAGATTTTCAAATCGAGGATGGGATCTCTTACCTTGAATACCAGATCTCCACGTTTCTTCCCATCCCACTGGTACCATTTGCCATACCTCGAAATAAAAATATTAGGATCGATATCGTACGATCCGGGATCAGTGATTTTCAGCATTTTATTAGGCTCATCTTTTTCAGGATCAAAACCCGGGAACCAGTAGGCAATTGTATCAGAGTCTCCAATAGCACCAGTTATGTCAAGATCTCCTTCACCAATATATACGGTGTCACCCGGTGAGATCGTTGTCACCTCTGCACTCACAGGGAGTGAAACCAGGATACTCAGGGTCACTGCAAGAAATATGGATACGAGTAATCTCCTCATATGTTCACCTTACACAACAGATGCCGCTTCGAATGTGAAACGATCTGAATAGAAAATACTTATCATTACCGGATATTAAGCATTGTGTAACAGAAATCACCCCCCATTAATCATTCTTTGCGAGATATTGCGAAGGAACAGGGTTTTACCAGGTTAGGTACAGATGACCCATATATTCGGATAGAGCCGTGATGAAGGGACCAGTTATCGGGATGCAACAGAGGAGGGGGGTGGTAATCTGGGGGCTATTGTAGAAAAGACAAGGAGTGTGAATATGTCAGGAGTCGGGGATATGGAATACCAGCTTCTGAAATAACAAAAATCCATGTCAAGCAAAAATGTAGATACTTATTATTCATGCACATATGAACTATTTGTGACGGTTATTCTCCCGCCGGTCCTTGTTTCAACAGGCATCGGGAGACTTTCCAGGTATGAGATGAATGCATCAACATCCATCATCCCGTACCCGGTGATAATCCCCTCTTCCATCACTGAATAGCCATCACCTCCCGTTGCAAGGTAATTTGTTGTGGCAACCGAATAATTCGCATTCATATCAATTTCTGTTCCATTCATGGATATACTGGTCACCCTGTCGGCCGGGTTCCGGGATGCATCATATGAGTATGAAAAACCTGAAATCTGCAGGAGATTATCCGGTTTTACCGTCCGGTTCCACTGCTGATGTAACAGGTCTTTGATCTGCTGTCCGGTCAGTTGAACTGAAAACAGCTGGTCATGGAAAGGCATCACCGAATACGCCATCCCGGTCGTGATCTCTCCTGCCGGGATATCTGCCCTGAGTGCTTGAAGATTGATAACCGCCATATCGGTTTTCATGCTCCATCGCATGGAATCAGCTGCGATATCGTAGAGGAGCGATTCACCATTGTCGGAAAGCTCACGGGTAATCGGGATATCCGTTGTTCCTATCACATCACTGATAAGAGGTTGTATGGATGCATTGATCGTATCCAGCAGTTCCTGAGCATTTTGATCCGGAACGAGACCAGGACCTTCCCCTGCATAGGTCGGGATGATGACTGCTGTTTTCTCAGTGATATCGCGTAAGGAACGATCAAGAGTCAGGTTGATATCAGCAAAAGCGCTGCTGTACGAATAGGCCTGGGTGACAAGAGTTGGTTTTCCCCCTGCATTCGGGAGGAACTGGTTGGTGAACTCATGCGAGTGAGCAGATATCACCACGTCAGCATCTTCGTCAAGTCTCATGACGATAGAAGTAATTCTTCCGCTCAGATCTCCGCTCTCCTGTGTCTGACCTGAATACGGGGTCTGTGTCCCTCCTTCATGGACAAGGATGACAAAGGAATGGATCCCCTGCTTTTGAAGTTTTTTGATGTTTTCATTGATTGCATCTGCTTCATCGGTAAAGATTACATCGTCAACATTTACCGGTAATGAGATCTCAGCAGTCTCTGTAGTTACTGCTCCGATGAATGCCACCGGAATGTCATTCACCATCCTGATAACATATGGTTCGAATAATAATTTCCCTGACTCTTTCAGATACGCATTTGAGACAACGACCGGCCAGAGCGCTCCCGGATAGGGATCAACCGGATGATATATGGTGGTATCTCCATTCCCTCCATTGATGAGCCGGAGGAGTTCCGTAATATTCCGGTCAAATTCATGATTCCCGATAGTTGCCACGACCCGGATATCAGAGGTATTCCGAACCGTGGTTTTTTTCCAGTCTCCGGTTACAAAACTGTTAAAGAAAAGAATCGCCGGTTCATCAAGGAGCAGGTTGGATTCTACCGGAGAAGCCCCACTAAAATCTCCGGGCAGGGCGATAATGGTGTAGTTTTCTCCATATTCAGCGATTTTTTCTTGCAGATAAGCTCCAAGAACCGGAATACTCCCGACCGGAGATCCATTCATGGTCTCTCCGGATGCTATCTGCCCGTGAAAGTCATTCACCGCAAGGATATGAAGCGGAACCGTGGTACTCGCGTTTTCAAAAGCTCCCACAGGAAGAAAGGTGAGGATACACAGGAGGGTAATACATAAAAGTCCGCGGATATGTTTATTTTTATATATCGAATCTTTGAGAGTATGACTTGATTGCATGAAATATCCTGCACCTTTTGTAATAAAAGGGTGTTGATACCATAACTTTTATTCGGGTTTTTTGTCTTTATAAAACGCATCCATTCAGGCATTCTCACGAGTATGATTCACGAAAAAAAGAAACATTTCAGGTACTAACTCATACCCTGTACCAATACACTATTGTTTTACTAAAAAGATCTTCGGTACATACGTATATTGACCAAAGTTCACCTGTATATTCCCGTTCCAGTCCTGATATCCTGGCCTGGACACCGTAATTTGATGAATACCTGTAGGAATAGATGAAGATATCAGGGGTGTCTCCCCCAAATTCACATCATCACACATAACACTGGCGTTTTGCGGTTCAGATGTTATCCATAAGAAACCAGCCCTTCCTCTCCCTATTCCTGAATTTGTATTAATATACGCAGGTTTCCGGATAACTGACTGTTGAGTGGAATCAGATACTTCTAACGTTACGGTATATCTCCCCACACCCGAATAGGTATGCACCGGATTTTGCCTATGTGAAGTAGTTCCGTCTCCAAAAGACCAGTTCCATGCATCTGGCATTCCACGAGACGTGTCGGTGAAAGAAACCTGAAGGGGAGGGGTACCAGAAGTCAGATCAGCCTCAAATGATGCCAAAAGAGGCTCTGGTTGAACGATAACCGGTATGGTAGCGGAAAACGATGTAGTATTGTTCGTTACAAATAGACTCAAATAATACGTTCCTGGCTGGGTATACTCATGAGTAACGGTTTTCACATCAGGTACAACAGTTCCATCTCCGAAATTCCAGGAGTTATTCGTGGTCTGGAATTTTGAGAGATCAATGCAGGAAATATTCAGGGGAGCATATCCCCCTGACGGAAAAGTAATCATCCGTGCAAGATCCTTCTCATCGATCCGGAAATGGATGGGATCAGAGTACAGAGATGAGGATGTATTGTTCACCGGGATAATCCAGGCAGAGGTAAACGTATCCCATGCACCAATGTTTAATGACCAACGCCCCTCCGGGTTCGTTGTATTTGCCCATGTTGCAGATAAATGATACTCTCCGGTTTGGGGGAAGGAAATTCCTGCCATTTTATCATTTGAGACTCCATCGCCATCATAATCGATGTTATCCAATCCGGAATCAGGAATGGTATTCGTAGTATCTGAAAGGACTCTTCCCTCCTGATCGGTGATATTGAGCGAGATCATTTTTTGATTCGTTTCATGATTGATTCCCTCGATGAGGAGAACTGATACATTATCTGATTCAGGAGAAGTCTTAAAAGGTTCAGAAAAAACTCCAGTCTTCAGTTTTTCAAAATATGGCGTCCAGTCTTTTGCTTCATCAGGGATTTTTTCAATATGTACTCCGATAAGCTGTGTTGATCTATGTTTGCCTGAAACTAATGGGGTTGGTAATACAATTTCTACTGGTGGGGGATGAAGATTAATTCCGGCTCCCCCTTTGTATGATGCCCATACAAGTTCACTACAATAGTAAAACATACAATTTGGGAAAGCCAGGTGTGGACAATCAAGTTGTTTTATTGCCGCAGCTATTGATAGAAAATCATAGAGTCTCCCATTTTTCGTTTTAGCCCAGTTTACTATGGCTTCTTTGTTTGAATCAGATAAACCATTGATACGGAATACAGCGACACAGGTGTCTTCAGGATACGACCAGTCTTCCAGACTATGGGTATGCACACCACTTTTCGTGGCCTCTATTGTCTGATCATTTCCAATATACATGGCTGCATGCGACCATGGTCCCGGAGTCAGCCTGGCAAAAAACCCAGCTGAACTATGGACCAGGATATCACCTTTCTGCAGGGTGAGATCGAGGTTGGATGAAGCAACTTCATGGGATTGTACTTTTACTGATACCCTGTAGTTACCGGTTTTCTTATACTGATGATCTACTTTCAGATCAGTAGTAGGAGTCGATGTCGAATCCCCAAAATCCCATTGATATTCCGTTCCTTTCGGATAAGCACTCCCAACGAGGGTAAACGTAATCCTTCCGCCTGCCAGGGGTTTTACCGGATACGTCGTAATCCTGGGAGGGATTGGTGAGACAATAATATCTACCGAATCCATTATGGAGGAATCATTTGTTTCATAACAATTGCCATCAACGGTAACCGTGTATGTTTTCGGTTCCAGATAGGTATGACTCACCACCTCATCAAACCGGCTGGTTTTCTGACTTTTTCCATCGCCAAAATTCCAGGTATATTCCGGGTCTGTACATTTTAATCCCCTGATGAGTGAAAAATCAACATATTCACCAACTTTTGGACGGGTATTTGATACTCTGATTAACCCATTTTGACTTTGATTACCTGGTTGAAGGGATGCCTGAGTATCTGATGATGCATCAGGAGATGGCAAAGATGAAAGGGCGGGTTTTTCATCCATATCAAAAGTGACAGCATACCCGGCTTCATTATCTGCATTAATCACAGGAGTCAGAATGAACAATAGGATGCAAATAACCAAAACAGGGTAGCATTTCGGAGAATATTTCTTTTTCCTTCCCATGCATGATTTATTGCTTTTGTTACATAATATTGTTGCCATAAAATATGTCCAATCACTCCATTCGGGTTCATCTTTCAATTCAAAGAGATGCATGAGTAAATATCATCGATACCATAATCACATGAGAATTATTGGTCATATTTCAGACGTGGATAGTTCTCCATATGGAGTGACAGTTTTTCTGATAGGAAAGAGCAATCACCCGGGATCTGAATAATCAGAATACCGCAATTGAGGCATATCCGGATGAATGTGGTGAATACATGCTGATACGGCGTTTTCCACCACCATAGACATGAGTATTCCTCACCCGTCAGAACCGGTTTTTTCCCTGCTTCGGCAGAGAAAAAAGAGTAGAGTCAAAAACGACTCAGGATTATCCTTGCCCGCAGGCTGAATCTTCCAGGGTTGATGCTGCATATGCCCTCAGAATATCAGTCCTGGACAAAAACCCGATTAACCGGTCGGGTGAATCTTTTTCAACGACCGGGAGGTGATTCAGGTGATGACTGACCATGAGTTCAAGGGCATCTTCAAGAGAATTATCCGGATAGATAACACTCAGACCGGATGTCATCACCTCTCTGATGGTCGGACATAATTCCTCGGCAGAGATGGTTCGCACATCCTGGTTCGTGACAATCCCGATAAGCCGGTCATCTTCAATAACCGGGAATCCATGATGTCCGGTTCGCGAGATAACATTCATGACACTCATGATATCACTAGAAGGAGACAGGGAAATCACCGATGAACCGGGAGTCATGGCCTCTTTCACCGGTATTCTTTCAAGGGTAATCCGGTTAAACTCTCCACGATGTGCACCGGACTGGGCTTTTGTCGGAACCTGTTGCTGGAATATCGTCTTCTCCCCGGTGAGAAGGTTTGATACTGCAACTGCTGCCATGGCAGGGACGAGGATGGTGATACTTCCGACCATTTCCACGACCATGATGAGAACCGCTATCGGAGCATTTGCAACGGCCCCAAACAGCGAAACCATCCCCACGATAACGAATACCGGGACTGATTCAGCGGGCACATATTCAGGAGCGATGAGATGAAAAACCATGCCCAGTGCTCCCCCAATCGAAGCACCGATGGTCAGACCCGGAGCAAACACTCCTCCGCTTCCCCCTGAACCAAGGGTCAGGGATGTCGCAATGATCTTCATAAACGGAAGAAGAACCAGAACGACAAGGGGAACCATCGAGTAGAGCATGAGCTGGGTGTATCCGTAACTGGAACCAAGGCTTGCAAGACCGAGCATTCTGCCTTCCGGCGAGATGAAAGATACCACGATAACCATAAATCCAAGAAAGATAGCGCCGGATACAGGTTTTAAAAACATAGGAAGCCGGTACTGCTGGAAGAGAGCAGTAAACAGGTCACGGGCGCGATAAAAGGTATTGATATAGAGATGACCGAACCCGGCACAGAATATCCCAAGTATGAGGAAGAGGGGTATCTGAGAGACGGTCCAGATATGGACAGGGAGGGCAAAAATCGGAGAATATCCTTCAAAAAAGCCAAAGATAGAGTATCCGATGATGGAGGCCAGGAAAGCAGGAACCACGGCTTCAGATTCAAAGTCGCGGGTATAGAGAACTTCAGCTGCGAGAATTGCTCCTCCCAGGGGAGCTTTAAAAATCGTCCCGATTCCCGCCCCTATCCCGGTAGTCAGAGCAATTCGTCTCTCTTTCGGAGTGAGGTCGAGGATTTCGGCAATGAGGGACCCGAACCCTGCAGAAATCTGTGCAGACGGTCCTTCCCTTCCTGCACTCCCTCCGGTGGAGATCGTGAGAACTGCCGTAACGGCTTTGATCAGCGGAATTCGTCTCCGGATTTTCCCTTCTCCATGAAATGCCCGGATAGCTGCATCGGTTCCGTGACCTTCGGCCTCGGGAGCAAAACGGGTTACCAGCAGCCCGGTCATGAGACTTCCCAGGCAGAGAACCGGAATCAGCAGAGCAAGAGAATCAGGGCCTGACCACTGACTGATTTCAGCGACCGTCTGCCCTTCTTCAGGATATGCATACTGAAGCAGATACCCCATAAAAAAGGCAGTTCCCCATTTCAATCCTTCAAAAAAGAGGAGAGAACCGATTCCTGCGATGAATCCCACAATGATTGCAATTACGAGGATCCGCTTAGTAGGGGCGACAAATGGCGGGATTGAGACCATATTATCGTGGTGGTTGGGAACCGGAACGGAGAGATACACACCACAGCATTTTCGGAGGAGAGGAGAACCCCATCTTTGTCATAGGTACCGATGTGCATGGTTCCTACATAAGAGTGACGGGTTTTCACGAGCAGGTAGAAAAAACAGCGGACTGAATAGTACCCGGATATGCCGGATACCAGGCAAATCCGGGAGGAGGCGATGATTCTGTGCTGACAGGTATCTCCTGCCTGCCCGGCCAGGAGAATTGGTCGCTCATAATGAAGGGGAGTCCCCCTGTATGGGATTGATACCCCGGGGGCAATATAGCGGGATTGCAGGTTTTTTGAAGATACCTCCTGAGGATGGGTATGTACATATTCTACAGCAACAGATATCCTGACGAGGAGATACACCCTGACCTGAAGACGTGGACCGGATTGTCGCAAACCAGTGTATTCGGTATAATTCTGGGGCACGACCCTGAATGGCACGAATCATGATGCTTCAGGATATTCGTTACCGTATATGATACATTCAGGTGCGATTGAGGAGAAATGAGAGAGTAAGGAGTACTTTTCACCGGGGGATACTCCTTACCCTTCATCTGATGCAGGACCGTCCTTATCCTCCTCGTAGGTGAAGACATCATCGATCCCCACCCCGAACACCCGGGCAATACGGTATCCGACCTTTAATGAGGGACAATATTTGTCTTTTTCAATGGAGATGATGGTATTTCTGGTAACCCCGATACGTGTTGCCAGGGTTTCCTGTGTCATATTGTGTTCAGCCCTCAGGACTTTTATTCGGTTCTTCATAGCATCCTGGTCGTTAATATTTTCGTCGGTAATACAGGTTAAACACTCCGAAGATAACGAGCAGGGATAATACCCCGTATGCGAGGGTGAGTCCCACCAGTCCTCTCCGCTCATTATCCTGGTAACTTTCACGCCTGAACTCGGAATATGTCATCGCTTCAAACTCATTCATGGCATCGACATCAGGGATAATCGTAGAGCGGATGACGGGTTCAGGATTCCCGGGAAATCCTGGTGTATAGACCGATATCTCCATCGACCGGGTCCCGTCATCGTTCGCGATATACCTTCCCGAAATCGTCGGAGAGAGGGGATCGCTGATCACATACGAGCACAATATCACTGCACCGATAGCCCCGAGTATGATCCAGACCTCAAGAGTCCGAAGTGCTGCAATCGAGCGGATTTCACGGGTACGGTCATCCTGAAGGATGACATCCACATGCTGACGCAATGCCAGGACAACAATCACTCCAAGAGGGATAACAATGACCGGAATCAGAAGAGTTCCGGTTGCAATCGACCACCCGACCAGGGATGCCACCAGACAGGAAGTCATGACACAGAGAGTGAGAAAGGTGTGATATCTCATCATGGCCCTCCGTGCAGGGTGAAAATTCGCGAGACAGAAGCCGTCGCAGCCTCCAGATTGGGCGTGCCGGGCTGAAATTCAGGATTACTTATCGTCATCTCGTATCTGCCCGGTTCCAGGGAATATGTCTGCAACTCAAATGTCCAGAGATTTTCATCACGATATCCTGCCAGAACCGCAGTGCATCCCGCAATGCCTGAGAACACCCCTCCCTGGGATGAATCGCGGGGATCAATCGTGAAATTGAAGGTGTTCATCTGGTTGGGATGGACAATCTCAACCATGATCGTCTCATTAACAGGAAGGTTGGTGGTTCCGGTAATGAGATATCTCCCGCGTACCATCATATCAGGCAGGGCGTCGATGGTGATGTACGGATTGATGACCGGCCGGACTTCTTTTTCATCACGAAGATCTGATGGATTGCGCCATCCCGGGTACTGAAACTCAAGACTGCCGGATACAACGTCCGGCCGGTCTGCCTTTCCTTCACCGGTGTCGGGGGTCACCGTGAACCGGTATTCACCCGGACTCATCCCCTCAGGGAGTATCACTGACCACCGGGATATCCCTTCAGCCCCCTGATACACAGTGGTTGTCCCTGTGAACGGGGAAGGCCCGGAGAGATTCGTCCCTGAATTCCCTTCAATCGTCCATGACAGGAAGGAATCGGGTGAAAAACTGGTTATGCCGGTTACCATCCCGGGATCCCGGTCCATGGGATATGGGTTCACCCTGATAAACGGAACATTCGGAGGTGTCCTCTTCCTGATACACGAGCCGGTGCAGGTCGCTTCCCCGAGGATAAACGGAACCGATACCATCGTTTCGCTTTCCATGACCCGGGTGAAATTCTCATCATAGTCGATCGTAGTAAACGCAATCTCGTATCTTCCGGGCTGAAGCGAGGCGATATCAATCGTCCCGTTCCAGGACCTGGAGACACCTGCCTCCCTCTGAATCCAGATATCACCCCTGGCCACTCTCCTCTTCTTCCCACTATCCAAAGATCCCTGTCCGGATGCCGGATACACGGAAGGGACGATGTGGGTCATTTCCGGAAGATTTGTCTTTCCGCTGATCATCAGGAAGTTGTTCTCATCAACATTCTCATCAGTCATCGGGTCGACGGTGATAACCGGAACCAATAGCAGCACCGGGGAGGTAATGAAAAAGACCATGATAAAGATCGCAATAAGAATAATTGCGGAGAGGATCCCTGCAATGGTGAGATATTTCTTCTTCATACAATCCCTTCGTATCTGAGGAGCGGCCTGAGGCTCGCCGCCATCATCGTTTCCATTGTTATACCACCTGACTTTTCCCTGCCATACATGAAAGAGGAGACGTATCCGGCAGGATACGTGGGTCCAATCCGTTCTTCAGACCATCTGCTCTCTGTACTGATCCACCTGGAGCGATGGGTCCGGGACGTGTCTGTCATTTAGCTCAGGGTGAAGATGACTGAATCAGTAACCGGCCCGAAGGTCATGGAATCACTGAATATCCCGCCGTCAATGGTCGATACTGAGACATTATATCTGTCCGGGGAGAGCTGGTTCGTGTCCAGGGCAAATGATATCACGTTCGCTGCAGTTCCCCGTGTCACCTGCGAGTTGCCCATAACTCCGGAGATGTTCCCGCTGCCGGGCGTATCAAGATCGTCAGGTCGAACCTGCCAGACCAGATCGGTCCCAACGGGCAGGTTCGTCGATCCGGAGACGAGAAACTGGTCTCCCCGTCTCCGGTCCGGTACAGGGTCAAGGGTGATGAATGCATCCTTCTGGTCAGCACCTGAAACCGCGGTATCTGACCCGAGAAATGTCCCGGTAAGGACAAAATTCGTTGAACCTGTCACATTTCCGAAGATATATCCAGTCATCTCCGGATTGTAGCCTCTGATCTCAGTGACGTTCACCCGATACTCGCCGGGTTTGAGCATCCGGGTGTCAATGGGAACGGACCACCGGTTGATGCCATTGGTCCCGTTGATTACCACGCCTCCGGAATTGACGTGGGCCCCTTCCAGTTTTACGAGAAGTTCTGTTCCCCCTGCAAGGCCGGTTGTTCCGGATAAAATCAGCAGATCACCGGTGCTTACCGGACCGATCGGATCCACTGTGAGATACGATTCTCCTGCCTGACTTCCCATTCCATGGCTGATACAGATAACCATCGCCACGAGGGTGGTGATGAAGAGATACTGATACCGATTTCTTCTGGTGTTCATGTGACCACATGAGCAAATTGTTGTGCATAATGCATAAACTTTTTGGCATCAGGTATTCTTTTTTGTGCACATCAGGGAATGAGGTCTGCAGGCTCCCGGTTCAGAATGAATTCTTTCTGATGCTCAGCTTGAAAAAGTTGGATCAGGGTTTTCCGGGTACGGATGAAAAACGATGGAAGAGATTATGTGGAGTCCAATCTTTCCAGAATAGCCTGTAATACCGGGATGAGGGGAGGGATCTCTTCAGTAACTGCTTTCCATACAAGAATTTGATTAACCCCCCAGTACTGATGAATAATTTTATCCCGCATCCCGGTCATGGATCGCCAGGGGATCTCCGGATATGCATCCCTGATCTCCAGGGGGACTCCTTTTGCTGCTTCACCTAACACCAGAAGATTATACAGGATCGCTTCAACTGTTTCCTGGTGTGTATAGATCGTGTCTGGAGAAATCACCTCTGTATATGACACAATCTTCTCTGTGGTGGTGAGCATGTCTTCAAGAAAAACCCCGGAATCCCGCTTTTCAGACATATGCTACTTCAGAGAGAATTCTCTCTTTTATCCTGGGTTTGATGCCGCTTATCTCAACAAGATCAACCGGTGCATGCAGGGTATCAGAGAGGAGGTTTTCAATTTCAATGAACCTGAATAACCCAGGAGGCTCTGAAAATTCTACCAGGATATCGATGTCACTCTTCTCTGAATAATCGTCCCTGAGAACAGAACCAAATATTCCAATCCGGGTGATATGATATTGTTCACACAAAGAGGGTTTGATTGATCGTACTCTTTCAATGATCTGGTCCGGCTGAATCGGTGGCATAATCTTTCTTTCCAGGGGGTAATGGATATTCTTTTTCGTTTTCAAGGGGAGGTATGGACATGATACCAAAATACTTGGGAATTCTCAAAGTGAAAGATGAGAGAAGTATCTGAGGTATCTTCACAGGTCTGATATATAATAGTACGTGACAGTAAGAGGGCATATGCTTTGTGATTCTCCTCAATTGAGAGAGACCGGAATATCGGCTGCAGAGCAGAGGGAAGATAATTCTCATCAGACATTCTGTTTTACCATTCTTGCGAGTAGAAAATGCAGTTGATATCTGAACTTACACCGTTTAAGGAGGAATCAGATATTCAGGCTGAGTTATGTGCAACTATTGTACCCATTCAGGTTGCCTCACTGTTCCCTCATATATAATATAATCCCCTATTCTCAGAAACCGTAAATAACACCAAATAATTCTCTATTCCACACTTCGCTCATATTAGAAACCGGATGAATATATTCATCAGACATAATGACGAGAAATTCCTGACGCTCCTCTCTCTGATCCGGATACATCGTGCATTAGACGGGTCAAGACACCAGGAAGGAAGGATTGTCCAGGCAGGGCTCATGTTCAGGATATCCCTTTCTCACATAGAGAAAAGCAGAGGAATATCTTTTATCTTTTACACCAATAATAGAATGGATTGCCTGGTATAAGTAAAAAAGGAGTGTAACGATGACAGAGGATATTCAGTACGTATATGATACATCCGGGCATAAAACAGCCGTCATCATACCCATCGAGCTTTGGGAAAAAACCTTACAAACAAAAGAATCTTTCAAAAAAAATCGGATATCCAGGTTCTTTGGGGTATATCGCGGGGTTATTCCTGATGCTGACGAGCTGGCCAGAACACTCAGAAATGACTGGGATAGATCGTGAAACAATATCTTATCGACACGAATATTCTGATCCATATCCTTGCAGGTGATGTGCCGGATAAAACTCAGGAATTTCTTGAGGAGATCTGTTCCTATCCGTTCTACCTCTCTATCATATCGAAGATTGAACTTCTGGGATGGAGAGGGACAACCCCTGACGGATTGATTCTTGCACGAGAGTTAATCAAGGAATCTACCATTATCCCTCTGACTGATTCTATTGCTGATATCGCCATTTCCCTCCGGAGGAGCCATGCAATAAAACTGCCAGATGCAGTTATTGCAGCTACAGCTATGGATTCAGACCTTATGTTAGTCACCCGAAATATAAAGGATTTTAGAGATATTGAAGGATTATCTGTGATAAACCCATTTCAATGTCCGGAGGAAAGTGGGAATTGTTCAGTGTAGTTTTGGGGATCCGGTAAGGGGGGAGTCCCCCTGTCCGGTCCGGATCTGCTCGCTGACCGAGACATTCCCGCTGGCAACGGTTCTTCCTGATACGGTTCCGTTTCCAACGAGGCGGTGCCTCAGGTCAACCAGGCCCTGGCCGTCAACGGTGATGAACTGTCCGCCGGATTCCCGGGTTATCAGCTGCGAATAGTTCCCATGCCGGAGAATTCCCGAGGATTCAGTGACCATTTCACGGTCCTGACGGGTTGTGTTTTCAAATACACAGGCCAGAGGACGATCTTTCTCCTGCCGGTGCAGTGAGGCATAACTCCCGAGAAGGAGCGGGCCGTCTGACCAGGAGGAAAGTGACGAATATGCTGCTGTCCCGGTCCCGGTCTCCCGGGTGAGACCCGAGGGTCCAGTCCCGAAGACAGTGCCGGTGATGATAGAGTCATCTGTTGTCCAGATTGTCCGGCTCATCACCGACCCGTCAGCATTCACCGTGGAGGAGACGAGATCAGCCCCGGCCTGCAGGGCTGCTCCACCGGTGAGGATCCCAAGGACAGTCCAGAGGAGGAGGAGAGTCCTTCGGGCCTCTTCTCCCCGGACCAGCAGATCGCTGCCAGCCTTATGCCAGGATGGCGACGCTGTCTGCCCAGGTCTCAAGACTCGTCCTGATAGAGTCAGCCTCAAAGGAGGAGAGCCGGATCTTCTCTCTGGTCAGGGTGACGAGGTAGACTTCCCCGTTTGCATCATGGCACCGGAGGGTGCAGCTGAACTTGTCCTCTGAGCTGTCATGGGACGGGCTGCCTCCCATGGCTGACCGGAGGGTTGCGTCAGCAAGGACGGTGATGATGCTGGTGTTAAAGGCTGCCTGGGTCGGTGCTTTCACCGAGATCTGCCCGATGGTCTTTGCCAGGGCATCCTCGTATACGATCCGGCCGGAGTAGTACTCCTTTGTCTTCGTGACCGGGGCGAGGGTCTGGCCTGCGGACTCATAACTGGTACATCCCCAGGGGTTATTGGTGATGATATCCTGCACGAGGGTGGTGAAGGCACTGAGGTCTGCAATCGGTGCGGAAAGAACGCGTTCTGCGGTCTTTGTCGTGGTGGTGTTTACAAAGT
>CAZXRT010000014.1:2082-15116 GCA_964642535.1 uncultured Methanospirillum sp. | reverse complement strand
GGGATCGTCAGAAACGCATACCGCGATGATGAATCAGTTCTGATAACAACCCTGGAAAAAATATGGGAGATCTACGATCTCATCGACATGCACGCAGTGGTTTTTATTGGTGGAGAAGAGACAAAAATCTGGAGGAGAGGAGAAGATGTCCAAGGAATCATCACACCCCGGGGCTACCACCGGAAATACGTATATTGATATCGGAGCCGATACAGGGGAGGGATATGCCATATCCTCCCGTTCCCGTGAGATGGCTCGAATGGCCATCGGAGATCGCACCCCTGAAGATCGGATCCGACAGAGGTGTTCAATTGCGGTCGGAGACTTTGCCATGGCCGATCTGATGCGCTTTACCCATGATCCCGTGCAGGCAGGTATGGAAGCGCTCAGGGCAGGAGCTCCGATTTTTACTGATATCAGAATGGTCCAGATGGGAATTCAGAAAAAAGGCCATTCCAGCAGGGTGACCTGTGTCCTCGATATCCCCCCTGTACCAGATACAGATGGTGAGAAAACCCGGACATCTGCAGGATTTCTGGCCGCCAGGGATCAACTGGAGGGCGCAATCATTGTTATCGGAAACGCTCCCTCCGCCCTCCTTGTAGTCTGCGATCTTATCTCGAAAGGGATTCGTCCGGCTCTCGTAATTGGAATTCCGGTAGGGTTCGTCAATGCTGCTGAGTCCAAGGAACTTCTCCGGACCATCAATATTCCATCAATCTCTAACGAGGGAACCCGGGGAGGAACCCCGGTGGCAGTTGCAGCGATAAATGAGATCATCACGATGTATGCAACAGATCCTGCAACTTCAGGGTGAGATGTGATCGATCCGGTCAGCGGATTTGAATACCCTGAAGCATGGCTCCAGGCATGCAGACACCCTGAGCAACTTGCGAGTGTAAGAGAAGGTCTTGCCATTCTGACGGCAGACGGAACCATCCTGAAACGGGGATTTACCACAGGAACTACGGCTGCTGCAGCAGCAAAGGCTGCAGTCCTCTCCCTTGCCGGACCTGTGGATACAACGGTCGATATTCTCACCCCTTCAGGAATCAGGGTTCAGGTTCCTGCAGCCGGAACGGCAGGCCTTGGGACCAGCAGTAAGCAGTCCGGTGATTATCCCGGCGATGTTACAGCAGGGATGTGTTTTCATGCAAAAGCCGGAAAACGTGAAAGCGGGATTACTCTATCCACGGGAGAGGGGATTGGCATGTGGGAACGTGAAAATCCACGGTATCCCAAAGGCTCACCTGCGATAAGCCCGCCTGCCAGAACCTCGATTGAAACTGCAATATCCGAAGCCATGCAGCAGGCAGGGATCCCGGGGGTTCAGGTCTGCCTCATGGCAGAGAACGGAAGAGATATCGCAGAAAAAACCTTGAACGCCAGGGTGGGAGTAATCGGGGGGATTTCAGTCCTCGGGTCCACCGGCTTTGTGGAGCCGTGGGATGATCATCTCGAGGTCTCAATTCTTGAGCGGATATCACAAACCGAAAAAGTGGTTCTGACTACCGGAAGGGTTGGATTACGCTACTCACGACTCCTGTTTCCTGAATATGAAGTCGTGCTTGTCGGATCGAGAATCGGAGCAGCACTTGATAATGCTCCGGGAGAAGTGATCCTGTGCGGACTTCCGGCTCTGATCCTGAAGTATATGGATCCGCACATTCTTGAGGGGACCGGATTTGGATCCGTGGAAGAGATGATTGGAACACCTGCTTTTTGCAATCTGGCTCAAAAAACGCTATCAGACTTCTGCAGGCAGAGGCAGGCTGTCCGGGTTATCCTCCTTGATCGGACAGGAAAAATCATGATGGAGGCACCGTGAAGATTGTCGGAGTCGGGTGCGGTCCGGGTATGCTGACGATGGAGGCTGCAGCGGTTATCAGAAGAGCAAGCCTGATCATGGGATCCAGTCGTGCAATCTCCCTGGTACAGTCCGAGATATCCCCCGGATCCATTGTCCGTGAAATAGATGATTACAAGGCCCTGAAAACCCTCCCAGATGAGGCAGTCGTGCTCTCAACCGGGGATCCCATGCTTTCCGGCCTCGGATACCTTCCTGGAGAAGTGATTCCGGGGATATCATCAGTACAACTCGGAGCTGCAAGACTCCATATTTCTCTGACCGGTCTTCTGGTACTCACTGCCCATGGAAGGGGACAAAATGATGCAATCGAAACTGCAATTCAGGAGATTGCCCGGAACCGGACGGTCTGTCTCATTACCGATCCCGCCTTTCAGATATCGGCTGTGGTAACAGGGCTCTCTTCAATGCCCATGACCCGGATCATTATCTGCCAGGATATCGGGTACCCTCAGGAACAGATTATCTCCGGAACGGTTACAGACCCACCATCCCCTACTTCAGGGATGTATATCCTCTTTCTTCTCCCCTCAGCAGAATAATGTCAGAATAGACAGCCTTTTTTTAAGGCGACAAGGTTCGTTAAGGGATTGGTCCCTGTGATAACCGTGGGCAGTCAACCGGTGAATTATGGCACCACAGGAACCAACGGGGTCTTCATCGAACAATGCCCTCCTACAACATTTCCCAGCTGATAACCACATTTGATGGGGGGTGTGAAATGAGGTATTTCACTAGTATGCGTCAGGTGTTATTCGGATGGGGGGATGTTGCTATCATAACCCGGTCTGTTGCAGAGAGGTAATGATAGTTTAACGCAGAGATATATTAATTTTGGGTCTCATTGAAGGAGATTTATCAAAAAAGACCTATATTGTCAGATACATCATTAGGCAACCCGATTAGGAGCCAGAATAATCCACTATACAGCACAATAAAAGACAGGATTAAATAAATAGCCAGCCTATTCTGAAATGTGAAAACTACCACCCGTGTCAAAAAGATCAACGGGCATGAATACCTGTACGAGATCACTTACTATTACGACAAAGAAACGCGAAGAACCAGGCAGAAAAGCAGATATCTCGGCAAATATGTTGACGGGAAACCGGTTCGGGTCAGAGAGAAGGCAAAAAGTCCGGAGAAAGTCTATTCGTACGGTGAGTTTGTCCCGTACCTGACTGCAATCCGGGAACTCAGCCTTCAGGATATCGTGGGCACCCACCTGACCGAGCACGAAACCAGAGTCTGCCTCACCCTTGCAATTGCTGCCCTCACCTGCCCGGATGCCATCCATAACCCTGCAGCATGGTATGAAGGAACTGCCCTTTTCAGGATCTTTCCCGGACTGAAAATATCATCCCAGGCCGTGTCCCGGATCCTGAAAAAACTCGGTGAGACCGTCATACCCATGGAAATCTGCAGATCCAGTATAAAAAGAGGGACACCAGGAGAGAGCAGGGTGTATGACCTCATGATCCCCCATGTCAGGTTTTCAGTATCAAGCCAGGGCAGAGAACCCGAACACCAGTTCTTTGACCAGTTATCACTCTATTATGACAGGGATCTGAGTATCCCTGCAGCATATATCCCCCACCAGAAAACCCTTACCGCTGCACATCTGGTAAAAAGCTCTGTTTCAGGAATGCATATCTTCCGGTACCGCCAGACCACCTTAGTATCTGGTCGGAAATTTGATTCGACCATGAATATCTATGGCTTGATCTTCAGTGGAACGCCTTTTGTTATCCCGGTAAAGCCCGATCATGAGATCGTCCGTGAAGAGATCAGAAGGCACCGTTCAGAGCTGATGCATCCGAGAAATCTGAAGATCTTTCACAGTGAAACCCTGTTTGTCGTCCCGATCACCATTCCGGTGGAATCCATGCAGGTGCACGGATATATCTGTTACAGCCCGAGGAGAGATGAGGAGGAACGGAGCGAATACAGCGAGGATCTCTCCCTTATCGTGGATAGTCTTGATAATACCCCGGTCTACCGGTGGGCCGACCCGGCTGATACAGTCCGCGACATTGCCGGAAGGTATGAACCATTCATCCAGTGGAAAACCGAGGATAACAGACTCTTTGTTCACATCAAACAAAAGGCCGTAGCCAGGCAGCTCCGCGACTCAGGAATATCCGTATATCTCTATGCAGGAGGAGATTTCCAATGGGATCAATGCCTGCAATGGACATCGGAACAGACAGAAGATGAGGCATTTTTCAGAAGTGCAACCAGACATTTTCAGATCTACCCTCACACCGTGGACGCAGAGACAATACGCCAGGGTATTTACCTGATTGTCTTTCTCAGCCTCATGATGAGGAGATGGGTGGAACGCCAGCTGGAGACATCAGGTCTGCTCAGCGTCTCGAGTATGCAGAAGATCATGATAGAACTTGCCAAAATACGTCTTATCGGTCTTGGGAACGAGCGGACCATCATCACGGGCTATAACTCCCGTCAGAAAGATATCCTCGACAGCCTGAAGTGGCAACTTGATTTTGTTACATAAACCCTTGAAAAGGTCGACCCTGGGAATTAATTAGGCAGTTGAACAGAGGAGGATGCAACAGATCCCCCTTTTTAGGCACCCCTAATAAAATCCACATTCGATTGGATGGGCATAATACAGTTTAATTTAAGAGAGAAACTGAAGGTAATAATCTCCAGACGATTAACGTTCAGAAATCCGTATCATGCCATCTTTTTCTTTGAGAAGCCCTTCTTCAATCATCCGGGCGATAATGCGCAGTCCCCGTGACATTTCTGCTGAGCAACTTCTGACCAGCGATTCAGGATCGGCCTGTGTCCCGGTGATGAGTTGTCTGATGATTTCACCCCGAATCTGACGGTCAGATCCTTCAAAGGAAGACTGCCGGGAGTAATGCCTGCTTCTGCGGTTCGGGTTTTCAATCCTCCCTGAAAGCCATGTCCCGTAATCCATCAGGGCGTAATACCATTCCCGCGGTTTTTCAGTATCCAGCGTCGCTGTAATGAGAGGCAGAATCCGGGAATCCGGGACCTGAATCTCATCAGCAAAGAAATGATGGATGAAGACCCGCCGGATATTTGTCTCGATGAAGACTACCGGTGTGTTGAAGGCAAATGCGGTAATGGAACCTGCGGTTGCAGCACCAATCCCCGGAAGAGTTGCCAGGATATCAGGGGAGGACGGGAGAACCCCGTTCCAGTCCTCCATGACCCGAATCGCTATCCCGTGAAGATACCGTGCCCGGCGGTTGTATCCAAGCCCCTGCCATGCAGCAAGGACCTCCCCCAGAGATGCCGCATGAAGGGATGCAAAATCCGGAAACTGCCTGATAAACTCGGGAAATTTTTCCAGAACCCGGGAAACCTGAGTCTGCTGAAGCATGATCTCAGAGACCACCACCCGGTACGGGGTGATATGATCTCGCCAGGGCATCGGCCGCCTTCCAGTACGGTAATATCCCTTGATAAGCCTGACAAACGCCTCATGATCAACCGGGTTTGACCCATCAAATCCACGGGAAACCCCTGTTTCAAGTTCCTTCTGAAAATCATCCATGATACCGGTATCCTCAGGGAAAGCGAAGAATCATCGTGAATCATCGGAAGAGTGCGGCCCAGCCGGTATACCATCCAGGGCCATCTGTTCAATCCGTTCCCGATAGGCTTCAATTCTGAATTTTCTCCGCAGACCTGCATCATTCATATATCGGATCATTCCAAATACCGGACGTTCTTTCCAGGGACGGTCATGCTTTCCAAAACACCAGGCAATTCCGGCGTATCCATTCGGATCCCTCCCGTCCAGCTGGTACCGGTTATTCAGATACAGAGCAGTGGAATATCCTTCCTGCGGTGTTTCAGACCATTCAAGGATCTTCTTCCCCCAATACATCCTGAGATACCCATGCAGATACCCGGTCAGACTCAGTTCGGTCTGCATCGCATTCCAGTAGGGATCCTCTGTCTCCCTGGATTCTAATTCCTTTCGAGAATAGAGCGCTGGTCGCAGGTCCGTTGCATGTATGGAAAGAGTCCGCTGTGCCCAGGCAGGAACTGCTGATTCATACCGGTCATAGTCCGGGGTGTAATACACGAAATTGATGGCAAGTTCCCTCCTGACGATCAGTTGTTCAAGAAATGCTCCAGCCGATGGACTTTTGGAACTGATTATCTCCTGTGCTATCTGAAGGGGAGAAATATGCCCAAAATGAAGGTATGCACTCAAACGTGACGTTGCACGGGCTGTCGGATCGTTTCTACCATCCCCATACCATGACAGGCGACTTGCAAGAAACCACGATAGCTGTTCCTGTGCCGCAGTCTCCCCGCCCTTTGTCGGGACTGGAAAGACAGATTCATCAGGTACAACCAGAGATAGAAGGGAAGATCTGTTTTTTATCGCAACATCCCCTTCCCCCCATCCCAGCGAGGATGAACGGAGGGTACGGGCCTGGAGTGGCACTAAAAACCGCGAAACCTGACGGGTGATCTTCGGCCTGAAGGTCCCTGCTGACCACTCAGCCTTTGGAGAAGCAGTCCTGACCGGGACAACAGTATTGGTCTCTACGGTAATTTTCGGGCACGAAACCGCTTCCCACACTCCTTCACGCCATCTTTGCTGAATATCCAGATACCCTTCGTCAGTCACCAGCAGGCATGCATCCTCAGCAAGGCGGGGGACCACGGTAACCGGATCACCGGACCAGATCTGCATCCCGATTCCCCGGTCCCGGAGACGGGAAGAAACATCCGCAAGTCCGTCAGCAAGAAACGCATAATGCCTAATGTTTGCTTCCGGAAAACGGGTAAGAACAAATACTGCCAGCAGGGGTTTTTGAAGGGTGTTGGCTGCTTCTATTGCATATTCAAGGGCATGATTATCCCTGCTTCTCACAGCTCCCTGCATCCAGTACAGGACATGATCCCCCCCCGTGATATCAGAGGGCAAATACCCTCCGGACACCCGTTCCGGATGGATCATCCCTACCTCCTCCTGAACATCTCTTCCAGCCGGATCCGGGAAAAGGAGACGATCGTCGGCCTTCCATGAGGGCAGGTGTATGGTTCAGCGGTCCGGGCGAGCTGATGGAGAATCTCCTCACCCTGATCCGGTGTCAGGATTGCACCCGCCTTCACCGCACTCCTGCATGCAGCCATCTTTGAGACCGTTTCCCGAATCCTCCCGTCTGTCTCCTCACCCAGGGAACTGGTGATGATCTCCCGGATCGCCTGTGGATCCTCACACCTTCCAAGGACCACCGGCACTCCCCGGACACACCAGGTATCCTTCCCAAATGCCTCAACCAAAAACCCTTCCCTCTCCAGGTCCTCGACCCGCTCCTCCAGCTGGTCCGCTTCGGAGCGGGTGAGAGAGAGGACCACGGGAACAAGCAGTTCCTGTGAGAGAGTCCCCGTTTCCTGATCTTTTTTCAGCTGATCATATCTCACCCGTTCGTGGGCAGCATGCTGATCAACCAGATACATATCTCCATCAGGCGTTTCTGCCACGATATAGGTTGCTCCCACCTGCCCGACATACTGAAGATGAGGAAATCCAGGATATTCGGATATATCAGGCGTATCTGCAACCAGCCTTGTCTGCCTGAGCTGTCGGGCAGTGGTCCGGTACCCGGCAAGGGTTGCTTCCGCGACCCTTCGCGATGATGACTCACGGGGCTGGTACCGGAATGTCTCAGGGGGGAGGGCAGAGTTCTCTGATATCCTCATCTTTTGTCCAGGCTGCTCCGGACCGGCAGAATGGGTCAGATCAGAAGTCCGGAGCGCATCCCTGACCGCTGTGGTCAGGTGATGAAGAAAACCGGACTCATCAGATACCCGGATTTCACGCTTGGTCGGATGAATATTGGCGTCTACCAGCGCCGGGTCCAGGGAGATCATCAGAACAGTCACCGGGAATGTATGAGACGGGATCAGGGTTCCATACCCGGACCGGATGGCTCCCGACATCCGGGTTGATATAATATGTCTCCCGTTCACGGCAATCAGGATCCGCTGTGTGTTCTGGCGGATCAACGAAGGATGCGAGATATATCCCTCAATCCTGATACCCCCTTGTTCATAAGTGAGCGGAATCAGCTTCGATGCCTCATCAGGCCGGAGAGACCGCAGCACTTCCCCAAGTGTCCGGCCTCCATGGGTGGCAGCCTTTTCCTGCCCGTTCAGGGTATACCGGAACGTTATCGAAGGATATAGGAGGCAGAATACCTCAATCACCGCCGAAATCCGGGAGACTTCAGTCGCCAGACTACGAAGGAATTTCCGTCTTGCCGGGGTGGTAAAAAAGATCTCCTCTATTGTCAGGGTGGTTCCCTGCGCCGTTCCAGTCTCCCGCTGCTCAAGAACTTCACCCCCGCTGATGATCAGATGAGTCCCGCAATCCTCACTCCGGTGCCTGGTGACCAGGGTGACATACGCAATCGCTGCGATACTGGCAAGAGCCTCTCCCCTGAACCCGAGGGTGAGGCATGAATGCAGATCTTCCGCAGACCTGATCTTGCTCGTGGCATGGGGAACAAATGCTAACAGAACTTCCCCTGCCGGGATTCCACACCCGTCATCATGGATCCGGATACGGCTGATCTCCTTTCCGCTGGTGGTGATATCAACCGATATCGTAGTTGCCCCGGCATCAATCGCATTCTCGATCAGTTCCTTCACGACGGAAGCCGGGCGTTCCACAACCTCTCCGGCCGCTATCTGGTTGACTGTCTCCCCGTCCAGTACTCTGATTCCCGGCGACTCCATTCCGGTCATCATCTCCTGCCGGCTTTCTCCCTGAGGTCAGCAAGCACTGAGAGAGCCTGAAGCGGGGTGAGAGAGTTGACATCAATTCCGGCGATCTCATCCAGCAGGGGATCACAGGCAGGAGTCCCTGAAACCGGAGAAGGCGCATCAACCAGGATCATCTGCGTATACCGCCTGACCGAACCACCAGGAGATTCCTCTCCCCGCATGATCTTTTTCATGAGTTCCTCGGCACGACCGATAACCGCGGAGGGAACCCCGGCAAGTTCGGCGACATGAATACCATAACTGCGGTCAGTTGCCCCGGGGATCAGTTTTCTCAGAAATACCACGTCCCGGTCTGTTTCCTTCACGGCAAAATGACAGTTCCGGACCCTCTTGAGATCTGCATCGACACCGACGAGTTCATGAAAATGGGTGGCAAAGAGGGTTCGGGGACCTTTTGTTCTTTTTCCATGAAGGTTTTCCAGAACAGCACGGGCGATGCAGTATCCGTCAAGAGTACTGGTCCCCCTGCCAATCTCATCCAGGATGACCAGACTCTGCCCCGTGGCATGGTTGAGGATCGTGGCAAGTTCCAGCATCTCAACCATGAAGGTGCTCTGTCCACTCGCAAGATCGTCAAACGCACCGACCCGGGTAAATATCCGGTCCACAAGTCCGATTCGGGCATATGAAGCAGGAACAAAACTTCCCATCTGGGCAAGGACAATGATCAGTGCCACGCTTCGCATGTACGTGGACTTTCCTGCCATGTTCGCACCGGTGATGATCAGGATCTGCTCTCCTGATGCATCCATCTCGGCATCATTGGGAACAAACCCTCCTGGAACTGCAGCTTCCACGACCGGATGCCTGCCTTCCCGAATCAGAAGGACCGGTTCATCGGTCAGATGCGGCCTGACATATCTGAACTTGAGCGCTGCTTCACCAAGCCCGGAGAACAGATCGATTCTTCCGATTGCATGGGCCGTCTGCTGAATCGCAGTAACAGATTCCCTGACCGTTGCGATAAGACGGGTATAGAGTTCTTCCTCAAGGCTGAGAAGCCGCTCATCTGCGGTGGTGATCTGAGTTTCCACTTCCCTGAGCTCAGGGATCGTGAACCGTTCACCATTTGCTGTAGTCTGACGCCGCTCATACTGTTCAGGAACCGACGGAAGGTTAGCCCGGGTTATCTCGATGAAATACCCGAAAACGGCATTATACTTGATTTTTAGTGATTTTATCCCGGTCTTTTCCTTCTCCTGCTGTTCAAGATCCGCAATCCACTGTCGTCCGTCACGCGAGATCAGCCGGAGCCGGTCCAGTTCGTCATTGTACCCATCCCTGATCACTCCGCCTTTCCGGATCAGGACAGGGGGATCATCAACGATAGCCCCGCGAATCAGGGTTACCACCTCATTCAGATCAGTGATCTCATTGGCAGCCTCACCAAGTCCCCCGGGAAGTTCACCGGCTTTTTCAAGGACCATTCTGATCGAACCGGCAGAATCGGCAGCAGCACAGAAGGTGACCAGGTCACGCGGGCTTGCGTTCCCATATGCAATCCTCCCGGCTATCCGCTCAAGATCCGCAAACCGGTGGAGATGCGACCGTACATCCTGGCGGACAGGAGTCTGAAGGGTAAAAAATTCAACAGCGTCCAGCCGACGATTGATTGCAGAAACCGAACGGAGAGGAGCAGTAATCCACCGCCTGATCAGCCGTCGGCCCATCGGGGAACACGTCAGATCGATCGTCCCTACGAGGGTTCCTTCCTCGCTCCGTTCCCTGATATTTGATACAAGTTCCAGGTTGCGGAGGGTGATTGCATCCAGTACCAGGAACTCGGAATCGGCATTCCGGGAAAGTGACCTGATATGCGTGAGAGGGTCAAACTGGGTCTTTTGTGCATAGGCGAGTGCTGCCGCAGCGGCACCGATCGCTTCCGGCATGCCGGATACAGCAAATTCACTCAAATCCCCGGTTCCAAACTGCCGGCAGAGCAGGTCAGTTCCGGTCACCGGATCAAAAAGGCAGGGATCCTGGGGTGAAACGAGAGGTACATGGCGGGATACCGCTTCTGCCAGAGCCCTGCACCCTGCAGGAATGATGCATTCAGACGGGCGGTACCGGGCAATCTCTGATCTGAGCGCTTCCCTGTGCTGATCAAAGGGAATTTCACAGACCTGAAAATCTCCGGTTGATATATCCAGAAACGCAAGCCCTGCCTTCCTGTTCTTCGGATCAGAACATGCCGCCATCAGGTACCGGGCCCCTTCACCGGAAAGGAGTGCGGCATCAATCACCGTTCCAGGGGTGACAACCCTGACTACATCCCGCTTGACGATCCCTTTTGCCTTTTTTGGATCCTCGATCTGTTCACAGATCGCTACTTTATAGCCGCGGGATATCATCCGGGACAGATAACCGTCAAGGGCGTGATAGGGAATGCCGGCAAGCGGGATCTCCTGTCCGTCAGGCATTCTGCCACGGGAAGTCAGGGTGATCTCCATCTCCCTTGCGCATATCTCTGCATCCTCACAGAAGGTCTCATAGAAATCACCCATTCTGAAAAAGATGATGCAGTCCGGGTACTGTCGTTTGGCCTCGTAAAACTGCTTCATCGCAGGAGTTACTTTTCCTTCCTTCCGGTCAGGAGAGGCTGACGATGCAGGAGTATCGTCCGGTTCGGGAGTGCTGGGAGAAGGGGATCGGCTCGTGTGGATTCCTCCATTATATTTCTGATCCGGGGGATAAACTACCTTTCTTCCCGCATTTTCATGCAATAAAACCATTATCCCGGAAGATAATCCGGGGTAAGAAGGATCCCGCGGCCCGGTCACCTTCACCCCGAAGGGAGATTAATACGAATAGCATACCAAAAACTGATATTATGAAAATTGCCATCATTGGCGCTTCCGGTTACACCGGGGGTGAGTTGTTCCGGTTGTTACACGGCCATCCGAAAGCCGAGGTTGTCTGTGCGACATCCCGTCAGCTTGCAGGCCGGCCGGTCACTTCCCGTCATCCCCACATGACCGGGTTTACGGATCTCACCTTCACCAACCCCGAGATATCATCACTTGATGTTGATCTGGCATTTCTGGCAGTTCCCCACACGGCAGCCATGGCTTACGCCCCCGGCCTGATTGAGAACGGGATAAAGGTCATCGACCTTTCTGCTGATTACCGCCTGCCAAAAGAGGTATACGAAGAAGTGTATGGAGTCGCACACACAGCGTATTTCCCTGCCCCGTACGGCCTGTGTGAATTCCATCGTGAACAATGCAGGGGAGCGGGTTTTATCTCAAATCCGGGGTGTTTTCCAACCGGAGCAACCCTGGCTGCTGCTCCCCTGGTAAAATATGCCCATACCATCATATATGACTCAAAAACGGGAGTTTCCGGGGCAGGAGATAATCCGTCGGAGACAACCCATTATCCGAATGTCGGCGACACCATTACCGCGTATAAATTGACAAAACACCGCCACCTTGCCGAGATGCGACAGGAGATCAGCCAACTCGGATCAGGTGCAAAAGCATACTTCACCCCTCACCTCCTTCCGGTCAACCGGGGTATCCTGACAACCGCCCATATCCTGCTCAACGAACCGATGGAACAGCAGGAGGTTGAGAGTTTGTATCGGAAACGGTATGCTGATGAACCCTTTGTCAGGTACCAGCGCCCTTCCCTGAACGCGGTCAGGGGCACCAACTTCTGTGACGTGATGATCGAAGCATCAGAAGATCGCGTCGTTGCGGTGTCAGCCATTGACAATCTGGTTAAGGGAGCCAGCGGCCAGGCTATCCAGAACATGAACCTGATGTACGGATGGAAAGAGACAGAGGGACTCTGGAATCCGGCAGCTCTGCCATAAACCCGGGATACTATGTTAGTCCAAGAAGCAATGACCCCTGATCCAATCACCTGCAATGTTGAAGACACCATCTCATCAGCCGGAATGCTGATGAGATCGAAACATATCGGCGGCCTTCCGGTGATGAAAGACGGAAAACTGGCAGGAATGGTCACCGAGACCGATCTGCTCAGACTGCTGATGACAAAAGGGCCGTCAGATGATCTCTGGCTGCCGTCACCGTTTGAGGTGATTGAACTGCCAATCCGTGAACTGATGAACTGGGAGAGGACAAAGGAAGCACTGAGCGACATCGGAAACCGTAATGTGGAATCGATCATGTCAAGCCCCGCGGTCACCATCTCTCCTGGCGATGACATCGAAGATGCTGCATCAATGATGCTTCAGAGGAAGATAGACAGACTTGCCGTGGTTAATAATGGAAAACTGACCGGTATCATCACCAGGGAAGATATCGTCTGGGCAATATCGGGAACCGGGAGCGAGTGAGATGGAGGGGATGCAATCGATCTGCGCCGTCGAAGGAGTGACGGCTGCCGG
>CAZXRT010000014.1:0-1982 GCA_964642535.1 uncultured Methanospirillum sp. | reverse complement strand
CCCGGAGCCCGGAAGCTGAAATTGCGGCCGCAAAGGCGATCATGACAACGGATCTTATTCAGAAGCATGCTCTCATCAGAGAGGAACAGTTCACCATTGGGGGCATATGTAAGGGGTCAGGGATGATCGCCCCGAATATGGGGACAATGCTCGGGTATGTCTACACCGATGCAGAGATCAGTGCCCCGGACCTGCAGGCGGCGTTGAAAACCGCCGTCAGACGGAGTTTTAACCGGGTTGTCGTTGACGGCGATACCAGTACCAACGACATCGTCTTCTGCACGGCAACCGGTGCCGCAGGAAAGGTCAGCCTCCCCGCGTTCACCGCTGCACTGGAAAAGGTATGTGTCACACTCGGCCGCAGAATTGCGAAGGACGGAGAGGGGGCTACCAAGCTGATAGAGGTGATGGTCAGGGGAGCCCGGAGCGAGGACGAGGCGGATCTTGTCGCGAGAACCGTGGTTGCCTCTCCCCTGGTTAAAACCGCGGTGTATGGAGAGGATCCAAACTGGGGACGGATTGTTGCCGCTGCCGGACGATCAGGTGCAGAGTTTGACCCGGAGCAGGTATCCTGCTGGATCGCTGGAGGAGAGATCCGGGCGGCGGTGTGTGAACAGGGGATCCTCAGCGAGGACCTGGCATCTGCAAAGAAGGCACTCGGAAGTGCCGAGATCAGAATCGAACTCGATCTGGCTGCAGGCAACGGCCAGGCAACCGCCTGGGGCTGTGACCTGACCGAGAAGTATGTCGAGATAAACGGGAAGTATACCACATGAAACGCGAAGACGTCCTGATGGATGCACTTCCATATATACGCAGGTTCCATGGCAGGACCATGGTGATCAAGCTTGGTGGCCATGCCATGGTCGATGGTGCGATTCTGGACACGGTGATCAGGGACGTGGTACTCCTCCAGCTGACAGGTATCAGGGTGGTGCTTGTTCACGGAGGAGGACCTGAGATCACCCAGAAGATGAAAGCCCTTGGAAAGGAACCAAAGTTTGTCGGCGGGCTTCGGATTACTGATGATGAGACCCTTGAAGTGGCTCAGATGGTCCTGGTCGGAAAGATCAATACGAATATCGTCTCTCTCATCTCAAGGGCGGGGGGAAAAGCCATCGGAATCTCGGGCAATGATGCCAATCTGATCATTGCCAGGAAGATGGAGCGGCAGAAGGTCAGGATCGATGATCACGAGGAAGAGGTGGATCTCGGACATGTCGGCGAGATTGAGGAGATCTGTCCTGACATCCTGAACACGCTGCTTGAATCGGGATATATCCCGGTGATTGCTCCGCTCGCCATTGACCGGGCAGGTAATGATCTCAACATCAACGCAGATACCGCAGCAGGAGAGATCGCGATTGCCCTGCAGGCATACAAACTGATCAGCATGACTGATGTGGAAGGAATCATGGACCGTGAGCGAACGAAGGTCTTCCGCCAGATGACAAAAGCAGATGCTGAACAGCTGATTACGACCGGAGTGGTCTCTGAAGGGATGATTCCCAAGGTGCTCGCGGTTCTTCGTGCCATTCAGGGGGGAGTCGCATATGCCCATATCATCAACGGAAATATCAGTCACAATCTCATTCTCGAACTCTTCACCTCTGAAGGAGTAGGGACGATGCTCACTATGAAGGAGGAAGAGACCTGATGCGGCTGTCGCATCACGATTCTCTCCTCCGGAAAGCAGCGGCTTTCCGACTGATAACCTGCCTCGTCCTCGTCATCTTTCTGCTGCCAGGCTGGGTATCTGCGGGAGTGTTCCTGAAGGATGGAACAGAAGTATCCGGAGATGAAACCCTGGCTGCCATCCTGGCCAGCCCCTCCGTGACCCCGGATACCTGTCAGATACATTTTTTTTACAATATTCACTGTGGTGCCTGTCATGTGGCAATGGCATACCTGACAGAGTACCAGGCAGCTCACCCGGGCCTGGTCATCAGCTCACACGATCTCTTCAACATTACTGAGAATAA
>CAZXRT010000013.1:7988-15336 GCA_964642535.1 uncultured Methanospirillum sp. | reverse complement strand
TGTGTATCATCGCTCTGACGATTTTATCCGCTATCCCGGTCGAATGTGACTCCCCCCCACCGGATCCTGCGGGAAAGGAAATCGTGCCCAGCCAGCAGGGCTCTTCGCAATCTGAATCCGGTTCCGGACCGGTGCAGGCCCCCTGGGAAGGGGTGATCACAGCGCTCTCACAACCGCCCGGAACAAAACTCTTTGAGACCGGAGGCCTTTCTATCCGGTATCCTGACCGGTTCTCCCCGATCAGCACCGCTTCACTTGAGAAGATCCGGGAAGTGGCAAAACCGGAGGGTATTGACATCCTGACCATCCTGATGACCGGGGACAGTCATGACTCCATTCAGATAACCCGCCAGCCATCCACAACCTCTCTCGACGGTATATTTGAGGAAAAAGAGACAATATCGCGGGAGGTGGACAGAAGGGGGTCTGCCACTGTCAGGGCCATGACCTTTGTCACGTATGAAGTGGAAAAAGAGGCCCTCGCAAGCGGAACCGGACTTGTGAAGGTGACGGCAGTAAATACCGAACGCGAGACAGCAGTCACCTACCTCCTGCCTGCTCCCGGGCAGATGTATAACTTCAATTTCATCTACGAGAACATACAGCGGGCAGAAGAACAGGCACCCGTGAGGGATGCCATGTTGCAGACCCTTGCCCTGTCATAATGGCAAACAGCCATAGTATCCTTTTTTCCTCCTGAATCCGGGGGCTGGTTTTCTCAGACAGGGCGGACTGCAGGAACTCGGGACATATATTCTCTTTGCCTGAAAGATCATTCTGGATATCATGGACATGGTCAGACAGATACTCGAGGTGATGAGAAAAGAAGACGGTGCTGTCACGATCAGGCACATATCACACCTGACAGGATGTGCTCCCGTCACTCTTGTTGGCATCATGATGGTGATGATCAACCAGGGGTATGTGACCAGGGTACTGGAACCTGATCTCACCCGGGATGAGAATCATTCCCAATCTTCCTGTGCATGCTGCTCAGCCGGAGAGAACCTGAAGGGAGGAACATCACTGGACCGGACCATGTATCGGATCAGCAGGAAGGGGGAAGGATACCTGATCCACCCTGCCACTGGGTGCCGGTCATCAGAACCGGCACCACCTGATAACATGACGGAAAACCCGGGGTTATGATCACCGGTGAATGAATCGGTGAAGATGGAAAGACTCGTAATCAGGAAAAAAAGAATGGCGATAGATTGTTCTGTTGTTTCCGGTTCTGCCGGATCGCTATGATGAACCCGGTGCTCCGAGAACAACCGGCAGGGCTTCGATGATCAACGGAAGGATCTCTGCAGGGATCCCCATCACCATCTCATGCTCATGGATGCCGGAGTATTTTCGTGAGCCATCGCACCCGAGAGAGAAATTCACCTGCCCGGTCAGGTATACCTGGGCTGAGGCATCAGCACAGACTGACTGAATGCCGGCAAAATTCGAGTTAATCCGACCCCCCAGGTGATAGAGGCTGCTTTGAGCCAGTTTCAGCATCACTTTTGGTGTGGTGATGATCAGGACAATCGTCGGATCAAAGGGAACTTTCTCCAGTGGAGCGTATACCGTGGCGTATGTTGCACCGGACTCTACATGGGGAATCCGGTCGATCGTCCGTTTACAGGACGGCCAGCTGTCATATTTTCCCAGTTTATAATAGAACTCCCCGGATTTGAGCGTCGGGGTGATCTCACGAAGGCCCATTGACCATGCCCCTCCCATACAGGCGTGGTTATCCTTTGTTGCATAGAATATGGCTCCATCCCGTCGTGCCCGGTTCACCATCTGGCAGTGGGTGATGGTCTCTGTCAGAGGGGGCACTCCTTCAGGCACATGCTCTTCGCTGGTAATGAACTTGACAGCAACCGGGGATCCGTCAAGGTGGAGAAGTTCCATGAAATCCTTTGCAATTTTTGGATAGTCGATTTTTGTCCGTATTGCATCCTGCATACCAATACTCCTGTGTATGGAACTCCACATCAGAAACGATAAAGATATCGGATTTTCATATTCCCGATTGTGAACGGCCAGGCCGTAAAAACCGGAAACCGATAGAAAAGGGACCAGGATCAGAGTCCGGTATAATCAAGGATCCACAGGAACCCGCCCATCAGAACAGTGAGGACCACAGCCACCACCCATGCCGGCAGGCCGATCAGTTCAGGGATGGTATCAGCAGGAAAAACCCCCCGGTCCATGAATCGCCGGTTGATAACGGGATAGAAGTGGGTGAAAATTCCTGCACCGATGAGCATCCCCACTCCTCCTGCGAAAAGTGCATCCATCTGACCAGTGCCAATCGCACCGGCAAGGGTTCCGGGACATAAGCCCAGGATGGCAAATCCGAGGCCGAAGATACAGCCCCCGATAACCGTGGACCCAACAGAACCCCTGAACACGTGAAATTCGATCCAACCAAGATATTTCAGCAAATGTAGGCCGATAAGACCGACAATCACCGCAGAGAGCATGAGTTTAAGAACCGTAAAATCAGTGAGGAGCAACTGGCCGATGATGACATCGTAGGATGTCACATTCCCCTTCTGCAGGAAGAAGCCAAATCCAATCCCAAGGAGAAGGCCGATTACCATCTGGGCCTTATGGCTCTGATGAAGTTCTTTTCCGTGTATCATACCATCGCCCTGAAGATGACCATGGCAGTCCCGATTCCAACGGCAAACATGCAGGCTACCGCGACAAAGCTTGCCAGGGAAAGCTGGGGGATTCCGCTGATTCCATGACTGCTCGGGCATCCCCAACACCACCGGGAGCCAAGACCGACCAGGATACCACCTATAAGGGCGAAGAGCAGCCGTATCACAGGGTTATCTCCGAATATCAGGGAAAACGAGTCGGGAACCCACCGGATACTAAATACCCCTGAAAGAGAGGAGCTTATCAGAGCTCCGAGGATGATTCCAAGAATCAGCATCCACTGCCAGTCGATTCGGAGAGGAAATTCCCTGAAATAGGGCATATCTTCAACCGCTTCCCTTCCCCGGCCCATTCGTTCAATCATACCGGCAACACCGGTCACTGCTGCACTGCATCCAAGGGGGCGGGAGGAGAGAAGCATCGCCAGACAGAGGATTATTCCGATTCCTGCTCCTGCAATATAGGGAGACCATACTGGTTCCATGAACAGATTCATGATCAATCAGTGCTGGTTGGAATACCGAGATGATCAATCTTTCCGATTCAGTAAAGGAGTGCCCCCCTCTCTCTGAAAAAAGAACAGGAAGGGGAGATGTATCAGGACTGAACCTGTAAGTGTGCCTGACGAATCCAGTCACCGAAGAGGGTTGCCGGTATATACATCGGTTGGTGGCGGATCCTTACCGTATATCGCTTCTTCCGGGGAGAGTGAACCGGATGTCCATGCTCTTTCTGATGACAGTCATGACAGAGGACCTGCAGGTTTGCTGCAGTTGAATCCCCGCCCGAGGAGAGAGGGATGATATGATGAACTGATAATCCGGTGGTTGATCCACAATGCTGGCACCGGTTTCCATCCCGTTTCAGAGCAGAACGCCGGATCAGATTCCAGAACGGGGGGCGTGAACCCCTGATGGAAGCCGGTTCTGTCTCCAGCCAGTTCATAAACCGGGTCTCACACAATTCAGAGCAGTACGACTGCCTGGACCCGGTCTTTTCCCCACACCAGAGACAGGGGTGACCGGCATCTCCGAACTCGCCGTCTGAACATTCCATTATTCTGATGGTTAGGCCTAGAACTATATATTTTTTACTTTGTCACAATAGGTCGACCGCATTCAATCTCCTTACATCCATCCAAACGCCTGATTATAAGCAGGGAGTTGATCATTTCCTGATGAATAGTCATCAATTGATCCTTTCTAGAAACCATAATTTATTATCAGAATATATAGATCTTTCATATTTCTGATGCCCCAGCATCCGGTGACGGTTTTCAGGCTACTGCCGGCTGCAATAGCACCGGCAGAAAACCCGGGGGACAGAAAAGCCCACTCTCTCATCTGACCTGCCCGATTGCCAGGTTGACGGAGATCATGCCGCGCAATACATCAAGGCCAGATACGCAGATAAAACTCCCTTTGCGGCTCAGAAATACGGAGAACTGATATTTATATATCATCGAGGGAAAAAGGAGTTGACACCCCTTTATTTCTACTGGAAATGAAGATGGATTCCGTTTTTTTCAGAAAATGGAAGAACTGGGGATAGAACAGGTACCTCCAACCAGGCAGATGATTCTCATCATGCAGGCAGTCCTGAGCCGTGCTGCTCTCTTCGATGATTCTGCGCAACTTATTTCCCAGGCAGACCGGACCGGCCAGAAGATCAGGTCAGGATGCAGATTCAGGACAGAACCAAGGGTTTTCCCATCCAACGGGGAGATCCGGACATTCTGATACTGCATGGCAAACAATCATATCTGTTGAAGAGAAGGATCAGCAACGGAGCCGGATACAATGATACCCTCAGTCATGAGTCAGGATGCACAGGGCCTGCACTCTCAGGGAACAGAGTATTCCTCTGACCGGAATCAGAATCCATCCGGCGAGAACGGGCCAGAAGACCGGTATCAGGATCTCCTCAACCAGGTGAACGACATTGTCTTCCGGATGACAATAGAAGGAGTCATCACCGAGGTCAGCCCGTCAGTTCGTGCAATCCTTCATTACTCTCCTGAAGAAGTGATTGGTCGGAATATCACCTCATTTATCCCCCCCAAATCCATGAATACCATCAGGCAGGAGATTGCGAAAAAGATCGCAGATCCCGCCTGTCGTTCTCTGTATGAGGTTCCCATCAGGGCACGGACCGGCAAGATCGTAACCTGTGAGATCAACAGCCGGCTCATCAGAAGAAACGGTGCCCCACCTGAAATACTCGGGATCATCAGGGACACCACTGACCGCAGAAAGATGGAGTCAGCACTCAGGACGAGTGAGAAGAAATACAGAGAGATATTCGAGAATGCGGTTGAAGGGATGTTCAGAACGAATCCGGAGGGGAAGATCCTTGATGCGAACCGGTCTTTTGCAAAAATTCTCGGGTACTCATCACCTCAGGAACTGATCCGGGAAGTGAAGAACATCAGTTCGGTGTACCATAACCCGCATGATCGCGAGGAGATCATCAGAACACTCAGGCGGGATCAGGTTATTGGAAATGCTATTCTTCAGTTTGTCGACCGGGGGAAGGTCAGCAGATGGATCAGGCTGAATGCAAGGCTTGTATGGGAAGGCGATCTGGAGATCATCGAAGGGAGCTGCATGGATATTACCAATGAACATCTCCTTGAGAAGAACCTGCGGGAGAAAGAGCAGGTATACCGGCTTCTGGCAGACAACATCACGGATGTCATCTGGACTGCTGACATGGAGATGAATATCTCATACATGAGTCCCTCGGTGCACCGACTCAGGGGATTCACTCCCAAGGAAGCATCCTCCCAGCCTCTTGATGAGGTATATATTCCCGAATCCCTGAAAACCCTGATGGAATCACGCAGAATCGGTCTTGAACAACTGGAAAAGGGAGAGATGACAGGATGCCTGCCCCATTACCTTGAACTTGGCATGTATCACCGGGACGGCCATGTAATCTGGACGGAAACGGTCATATCCCTCATCTTTGACTCCCATCGCCAGCCAGTCGGGGTTGTCGGGAGTATTCGTGATATCAGTGCACGGAAACAGGTTGAAAAAGCTCACCGGGAGAGTGAGGATCGCCTTAGGGAAGCGCAGAGACTCGCCCAGGTCGGAAGTTTTGAGATGCACGACAGAACCCGGATCATCATCTGCTCTGACGAGGTGTACCGGATTCTTGAATCAGTCCCGTCAGCCGCCCCTCCCACCTATGATACCCTGTTCATGAATATCCATCCTGATGACCGGGAAGCGGTTGATGAGGCATTTCAAAAGGCTGAACGGAATACCGAACCTTTCGAGATCGCCTTCAGAATTCTCTTCCCCGAGGGCCGGATTAAGCATCTCAACATGAGGGCCGGACACGAGATGGTCCCCGATGGACTATCCGGCAGGTTTGTGGGCACAATCCAGGATATATCGTCACGGATGATCCTTGAAGAGGAGAGAAACCGGTTGATGGGTCAGATTCAACGCAATATTGCCGAGCTTTCCATTCTTAACGACGGGATCAGAAACCCGCTCTCAATCATAGAGACCATCCTGGAGATGGAACCAGAATGGGGCCACCAGGAGATATCAGCCCAGATCGCCAGGATTGATGCGATGGTAACACAACTGGACCGCCGGTGGGTTGAATCCGAGAAGATATTCAGTTATCTGCAGAAACATTACGGAATGAACAGGTGACTGGCAGAAGGGACAATGCTGCATCGACAGGTATTTCTCTTCCCCTGACCGAATACCCGGAATGGAACGCAGAACACTCATCATCCTCGTCCTCATCGTCATCCTGGCATTGATAGCCGGAGTGGCGGGCTTTATCCTTCTCGCCCCCCAGCCACAGGTATCAGTCACCGGGGCGACGGTGACGTCGGTCAACCTCTCAACCCTCGCTCTTTCTGTCACCCTGTCAGTCACCAATCCCTATCCTGTCACCATCCCCCTGAAATCCACGGATTATACGATAGAAACCAAAGGCAGGGAAGGGCCGGTCATTCTGGCATCCGGATCGCAGCAGGGGATCATCCTGAAGCCCGGGTCAACGGAGATCACCCTGCCTGTCCTGGTTTCAAATCCGGTGATCATTGAATCGGTCATCAGTGTCCTCACCTCCGGAAAGATGGAGATCGGAGTTACCGGCACAGTTACCCCGGACTTCTTTGGAATTGCTCCTGCTATCCCGTTCCACCGGGAGATCATCACCCCTGTTGATACCAGGGAGATTCTTTCCGGAATCGGGAAAGAAGCAGGAAAGATGCTGGCACGCACCATCCTGAATATCTGACCGGAGAGAGGGATATCTACCTGTCCCGGGGGATAAATGTGAGAGATACGGAGTTGATACAGAATCGCAGTCCGGTCGGGGGAGGACCATCGGTGAAGAGATGGCCCAGATGGGCCTCACACCGGCTGCATCTCACTTCGGTCCTCTCCATCCCGTGGCTCATATCATCAAGGGTGAGGATATTGAGGTCTGAAACGGGCCGGAAAAAACTCGGCCATCCGGAACCTGAGTCATATTTATCCTCTGATCTGAAGAGAGCGGTTCCACAGCAGATGCATGTGTAGAGCCCTGGTGCCCTCGTTGAATAATAGATCCCGCTGAACGCATACTCGGTCCCCCGCCTGCGGGTGACCTCATATGACTCCGGGGAAAGCAGGGATCTCCATTCCTCATCTGTTTTTCTGATGCAGGGAAG
>CAZXRT010000013.1:0-7888 GCA_964642535.1 uncultured Methanospirillum sp. | reverse complement strand
AAGGATGTGACCATCGGACAGAAGATCCGGGTCATCAGCCTGATCCTGGTCATCATCCCGGTTCTGGTTCTGGGGATCATCGCATACTCGAGTGCATATAACGCGGTATACAGTGACATCAAGTCAAACCTTGAAATACAGGTCATTGACATGAAGGATGCCAGTGCCACGGTGTACAATCTGACCCAGAACAAGGTGAACAGTGATCTGAACATATTGCGTCAGAAATTTTACGCGAAAGGAACCCCGCAGATCATCGATGACAAACTGGTGGTAGGATCGGGGTATGTGGTCAATGATAACTTTGAGATCGTCGACGAGGTGCAGCAGATGGTGGGTGGTGCTGCAACCGTCTTCCAGAAAAAAGGTGACCAGGCCATCCGTATCTCCACCAATGTGGTCGGCGAGGACGGCAAGCGGGCTATCGGAACAACCGTCTCCCAGGCGGTATACGATGCGGTCATCAACCAGGGGAAGACCTATTACGGGTCCGCTACCGTTGTCGGAAAGAAATACATCACCGCCTATGAGCCGATCAAGGATGCAGACGGAAATATCATCGGTATCCTCTTTGTGGGTGTGGATGAGAACGAAACCGTCGGTGTTCTGAAATCACAGATTAAAAGCAAAGTGATCGGAAAAACCGGCTACATGTATGTGCTTGACAGCACCGGACTGACCCTCATTCATCCGACCAACGAAGGGAAGAACGACTCAGATCTCCCGTTCATCAAGGAGATCCTGGAGACGAAAGAGGGGTTCATCCACTACAACTACAATGGAGCCGATAAAGTCGCTGCATATGCGTATTATCAGCCATATGACTGGATCATCATCGCCAACGGATCACTCAGCGACTATACCGGGCCGATTGACGCGATCAGAAACACGATCATCGCGGTCATCATCTTTGGTATCATCGGCGGGTTTGCAGTCTCGTACTGGTTTGGAAGGTCTGTGACGACCCGGATGAACGATCTGGTGGATCTCTCTCACCAGGTGACGGCAGGCAACTTCGACGGGGCACAGCAGTCATTTACCGGGAAGGATGAGATCGGATTACTAGGCCGGGCTTTCACGGATGTGGTCGCTACGATCAGAAAGTTTGGCGATGAAATCCAGCAGATCAGCGGAGCTGCCTCAGAAGGAAATCTGGATGTGAGGGGTGATTCACACAAGTTCCAGGGTGAATATGTGACGATCATCGAAGGAGTCAACCAGACCGTTGATGCGATGGCACAGCCGGTTCAGGAGGCGATGCGTCTTTCTGCCCGGTATGCAGCCGGAGATTTCTCTGCTCGGATGAATCCTGATCTCCAGGTATCGGGTGAATTTATCGTATTCAGGGATGCCCTTAACACCATCGGGGAAGATGTATCAAAGGCGATCGCCGAGGTCAAGGCCCGGCTGGCTGACCTTGTTGATGCCGTCAGTGCCGTGGATGTCAATGTCGGAGCAGTCACCGGCGGTATCTCCCAGGCAAACCGGAGTATCGAGGACGTTTCAGAAGGGACAGGACAGGTTGCCCAGATTGCTTCGGCAGTCAACAACCTTGCCGAACACAGCGGTGATAACACCCGCCAGATCATGAATGCGATGAACGATCTTGCAACAACCGTTGCCTCGGTTGCCAGCAAGATGAATGATGTCACGTCCCTGACCGGGAATGCCGCAGAACTCTCCACCCGTGGAAAGCAGGTTGCAGCAAAGGCAGAATCCGGCATGCAGGGGATCATCGCGTCATCATCAGAGATCGAGAGTATGAGTATGGATATCAGCAGCCAGATGCAAGAGATCGGCAGGATCGTCGACATCATCGGCTCTATCGCTGAACAGACCAACCTTCTCGCCCTGAATGCCGCCATCGAAGCTGCCCGGGCAGGAGAAGCGGGACTTGGGTTCGCGGTCGTCGCAGGTGAGGTCAAGGATCTGGCAAACGGGTCGCAGCGATCAGCTGAGAACATCGCCTCCATCATCAGCACTCTCCAAAAGAAGACCGGTGCCATCACTGACGCCGTCAAAGTCTCCATGGATGAAGTGAAAACCGGAAATGAAGCAGTTGGAGAGACGCTTCAGTTGTTTAACGAGATTGTTGAGTCAATCTCAGAGATCGATCGCAACATGAACGATGTGGCTGCGGCAAGTCAGGAACAGGCAGCATCTGTCGAGGAGGTCACCGCAACGGTTCACGAGTTCGGTGATATGGTTCAGCAGACAGCCAAGGAGTCGATCGGCCTTGCAGCGGCAAGTGAAGAGTCTTCAGCAGCCGTCTCCCAGATCGTGACCATGATAAACGAAGTGAACAGTTCCATGGATCAGATCTCCCAGGTCGTCTCAAAGGCACGCGATTCAGTTCAGATGATCGAAGAAGAGATGGGCAGATTCAGGATCTGAAATACCATCCTTTCCTCCTCTTTTATCCCGGTTGAAGGATAATCCGTCTGATCACATGATCAGGTTCCCTTCCCGTCCGGTCCTCTTTATTCTTATTGCAGCCTTTCTCTTTGGATCTGCAGCACCTCTTGCCAAGATGGGACTTGTCGGGACTGGCCCGGTCACTCTTGCCAGCCTGATTTACCTGGGAAGTGGCGGGGGCATGGCAGTATACCGCCTGATCAACCGGGTCCGGGGGATCGTCCCTGCCGAATCTCCCCTGACCCGGCAGTCTGTCCCCTGGATCATCGGGGCATCATTCTTCGGGGCAGTCCTTGCCACGACCTGTCTTACCCTCTCGATCCGGCTCATCCCTGCATGGCAGGCATCAGTTCTCCTCAGCTTTGAAGCAGTAGCCACCGCCCTGGTTGCTGCAGTCCTCTTCGCTGAATACACAGGCAGACGTATCTGGATTGCACTCTCCTGTATCACGCTCTCCTGCATCACCCTGGCGTGGCAGCCTGACCAGCCGTTCGGCCTTTCTCTTGGTGCACTCGGGATCATCTTCACCTGTTTCTGCTGGGGGATTGATACCAGCTGCTCACGGCAGATCGCAGGGAGAGATCCCCATGCAATCGTGATGTACAAAGGACTCTTTGCCGGGCTGGTTACCTTCAGCATCGGCAGGCTGCTCGGCGAGCCCTTTCCTGAACCGGCTGCCGGAGCGTTTGCCCTGGTTCTCGGTCTTACCGGGTTTGGAGGGCTGATGACCTTCTGCTTCCTCAAAGCCCTCCGCGACCTCGGTCCGGCCAGAACCGGCTCTTACTTCGGGGCAAACCCGGTCTTCGGGGTTATCACCGGACTTATACTCTTCAGGGAAACCCCGGGAATGATCTTCCTCCCGGCTACCATCCTGATGCTTGCCGGAATTGTCATCCTGCTCACTGAAGAGCACTGCCACCTCCATACCCACCCCCCGCTCGTCCATGATCACCGGCATTCTCATGATGATCATCATACCCACATCCACCCGGACGGGACGATTCCTCCCGGACCTGCGGGATTTCATTCCCACCTGCATGCCCATGAGGAACAGATCCACCAGCACCCGCATACCCCGGACCTGCACCACCAGCATCTTCACCGGTAGACGGGAGTGGTACCGGAATCATGCAGAATTCATCACCCTGTCTATCCGGTTCCGGAGGGAGGAATCCGGGTTCCTGCACGCATGATTAAGAGGCCTCCGGTCTAACCTTTTTACCATGTTTGCAAAACGGATCGATAATCTGCCACCGTATCTCTTCGCACGCATCGATGAGATGAAAGCGAAGAAACGAGCCGAGGGAGTGGATGTTATCGACCTCGGGGTTGGTGATCCTGACCTGCCCACCCCGCCTCATATCGTGCAGGCACTCACCGATGCGGCACAGGATCCGGACAACCATCATTACCCCTCCTATCTTGGGATGCAGGCATTCCGGGAGGCAGTCTCCGGGTGGTACCACCAGCGGTTCTCTGTCGATCTCGATCCCTGCTCTGAGGTCATCTCCCTGATGGGATCCAAGGACGGGGTTGCCCATATTCCTGAGGCCCTGGTCAATCCCGGCGACTATGTCCTCTCACCAAGCCCGGGATACCCGGTATACTCCACCGGAGCACTCTTTGCAGAAGGAAAAGTCCATGAAATGCCCCTGCTGCGGGAGAACGAATTCCTTCCTGTACTCGATGATATCCCAAAAGAGGTTGCCCGGAATGCTAAGCTGATGTGGATCAACTACCCGAACAACCCCACGTCAGCGATCGCTCCCCCAAAGTTCTACGATGAAGTGGTCCAGTTTGCCAGAGAACACAATATCGTTGTGGTAAGTGACAACGCCTATTCCGAGGTCTCTTTTGACGGGTACAAGGCACCCTCTTTCCTGGAGACTGATGGCGCTACCGAAGTCGGTATCGAGATGCATTCCCTCTCCAAGACCTATAACATGACCGGATGGCGTATCGGTATGGCAGTCGGAAACAGGGAGGTCATCCGCGGACTCGGGGTCGTGAAGACAAACATCGATTCAGGCACCTTCAACCCGGTTCAATATGCAGCAATTGCGGCCCTTTCCGGCCCCCAGGACTGTGTGGCCGAGGCCTGTGCCACCTACCAGGAACGGCGGGATGTACTCGTCGGCGGACTTCAGAAACTCGGATTTGATATCCAGGCTCCCAAGGCAACCTTTTATGTCTGGCTAAAGGTTGCAGACAGCATGGACTTTACAGCAAGGATGCTCAACGAGGCCGGAATCGTGGTCACCCCGGGGGTTGGGTTTGGCAGATCGGGAGAAGGATATGTCAGGTTCGCCATCACCCGGTCCGTTGACCGGATCAGACAGGCAATCGAGCGGATGGAGACCGTATCATGGTGAAGATGAGCCTTCCGCCCCACCTGAGCGTCAGGGATAACCACCTCCATATCAGCGGATGTGACGCGGTACAACTCGCCTTTACCTATGGCTCCCCCCTGTATGTGACTGACGAGGATCGAATCAGGCAGAACTACCGGGGATATTACCAGGCACTCTCGGCCCGCTACCCGGGCATCAGAATCCTCTACGCTGCCAAAGCAAACGGAAATCCTGCAATCCTGAAGATACTCGCAGAAGAAGGGGCAGGAGCCGATGTCTTCTCCTCAGGAGAACTCATGATCGCCCTTCGTGCCGGGATGAAACCTGAACACCTTCTCTTCAACGGCAGCTCAAAGACCGAAGGGGATCACCGGATGGCAGTCAGAGAGGGAGTCAGGGTATCCCTGGACTCGATCGATGAACTGGTGCAGCTGGACCGGATTGCCGGAGAGGAAGGGAAGAGAGTCGAGATCTCGTTCAGGGTAAACCCTGCGATTGATGTCCCGACCCATCCCAAGATCGCAACCGGCCTTGCCACCTCCAAGTTCGGAATTCCGGCTGCTGAGATCATCGATGCGTACAAAAAGGCCCTTGCCTGTGAGTTTGTTGTCCCGGTCGGGATCCACTGTCATATCGGATCGCAGATCCTCTCGGTAGATCCGTTTGCCAAAGAGGCAGAAGTCCTCATGGAAGTGGTTGCCGAGCTCCATAAGATCGGAGTCGTATTCAAATTCGTGGATCTGGGCGGGGGTCTTGGAGTCTGCTATGAACATACCGGAAGCCCTGCTCCGGATTTTAATACCTACGCAGCCGCAGTGATGCCTGAGATAACGGCTACCTTTACCCGGCTTGGTATATCACCCGAACTCTGGGTTGAACCGGGCCGGTCCATGGTCTGTGATTCCACCATCCTCCTCACCCGGGTAAACTCGGTCAAGAAGGCTCACAAGACATTCGTGAATGTGGACGCCGGTTTTAATACCCTGATACGGCCGGCAATGTATGATTCGTACCATGAGATCGTGGTTGCGGACCGTGCGGATGACAAACCTTCAGAGACATATACCATCACCGGGCCGATCTGCGAGACCGGCGATATCCTGGCCCATGACCGCCGGCTTCCGGAAGTGCAGGCAGGAGACCTGATCGCGGTCCTTGATGCAGGGGCTTACGGGTATGCCATGGCATCCCAGTATAACGGACGGGGCCGGTGTGCTGAAGTCCTCGTGAAGGGTGACAAGGCAGCCCTGATGCGAAGAGCGGAAACGCTGGATGACCTTCTTGCCGCGGTAGTCACCCCTCCATGGCTCTCATAACCATGATGGACCGGATACTCCTTCACACCCGAACCATCTCCGGGTGCTGATCATGGTCAGGTATCATTATGCCCTGGTTGATGATCTGGTCAGCAGGGAGGAGTTTGACCGCCGGATAGAGGAGAAGATTTCCGCATGCGGGAACCTTGCCGACGAAGTGGCAGCAGCCCTTCTCGTGGTCAGGGATCTTGACCGGTCTCATGTGAAGATCCGCGGTCTTCGCGGCAGATCCTCCCTTTTCTGTTTCTACGCACGCATTCTGGCATTCTCAGGGGTAAAGGAGTTTGACCGGGCAGACGGGACAAAAGGTCTTGTCGCAAGGCTGACCGTAGCAGACGAGACCGGGCAGACCGATCTGGTCTTCTGGGATGATCAGGCTGCCGCTATCGGAGAGACGTTTGAGATCGGGGAGGTCATCGAAGTTATCGGCAGGCATGGAAAGAGCATGAAGGAGATCCTGCCACTCAACCTGCGAAAGACACATGTCGATATCGCATGTGATATGACACCCAGGGAGACAAAACCGCCTGAACGAAAAGACGGAGATCTCCTTCTTATCAGCCTGCAGCCGGCAAAACCGTTCACCCGCAGGGACGGGACCGGGGGTGAGATGATCACCGGTATTGCCGGAAACGAGGCGGGCACTGCCCGTCTCCTCTGCTGGGATGCAGCGCAACTTGCCGGATACAGCCCGGGAACTGCAATCACCGCAGCCGGCTATCTCGAGAAGGAGGGAGATCTCGGGGGCAGGGAGATTGTAATAGATGAGAACACCCTCATCACCCCGGCAACCGGACGACCCGACATACCCCTCACTCCGCTTCAGGAGGTCCTGCCTGACCAGACAGTCAGTGTGGCAGGAACCCTCTCCGCTGTCCGGCCTGCCCGCCCGTTCACTCGCAGGGACGGGACATCATCACAGGTCAGGAACGTCCGTATTGCTGATGGTTCAGCAACACTTCCGGTCGTGCTCTGGGATGATGAAGCGGCAAGGACCCTTCTTGAAGGAGAGGATGTAATCATCTATCATGTTCCTTCCCGGGTGGGCAGAACCGGGGAGACAGAGCTCTCGGTCGGAAGGGGGAGTTGTCTTCTGGTGGTTCCCGGTGAAGATGCCGTGCCGGTAACCATTGACGGGACGGTGATTCAGACGACACAGGGACTCGTCATTGATGACGGATTCCATGCGTTCCTGATTGAAGGCCCGTATCCTGCAGGGGCGGATATCACCCTGACCGGGGTAGCAGGGAAAAAACGCCTTTTTGTCGAACATTCCGGAGAATCAGAGTTGCATCTGGAAAAAACCCGGGAAAGGATCACCTCATTTCAGAAGTGCCTGTAATGATGAAAATGAATACTTTCACCCGGTGTTTTCCACGCCTATAAATAATATTCCTTAAGCCTCTGTCTGAAACTGTTCACAGACCCCCGGTATCCAGCCGATAATGCCCTTATTCGGTTGCCTGCCCGGGATTCATCCCGGTATCGGTTTTTCAGGATCATCTGCCTGGATATGATCCACGAGGATTGGGAAAAAAGGGTCTGTTTCCTGCCTTTTGAAGACCCGGATGTCGCGGTGATGAAAGTAAGTATTTGGCCTCTACCGCATTATTTTTTCAAAATAGCCTGAATTACCAGCATATATCCCTGGAGCAGATCCATTCCTGATTACTTTCACCCTGCTTCTTCAAACTTTAAATATCCTGGTCAGGCACCGTTTATGCAGGGATAGAACATTATGGCAGCAGAATCATACCAACTTGAGGACATACCCGGCGTCGGACCAACCACTGCAGACAAGCTTCG
>CAZXRT010000012.1:0-15371 GCA_964642535.1 uncultured Methanospirillum sp. | reverse complement strand
CCCCGACCATCACCTCTACCCCGACTCCCACAAGCACTCCTACCGTGACTCCGACAATGACTCCCACCGTGACCCCTACGGTCACACCGACAGTGATCCCGACGATCACTCCCACGGTTGTTCCGGGAGTGGTTGATTTCAGCGCAAGTCCGCGGACCGGAACCTCTCCCCTCTCAGTCCTGTTTACCCCGCAGGTGAACGCCTCTGTATCGGGGTATATCTGGTCGTTTGGTGATGGAACCTCTTCTGACCAGGCAGGTCCGACCCATGTGTATACCAGCGGGATCTATGATGTCACCCTCCTTGCACAGCTGACGGCAGGAGGCACAGCATCCACGAAGAAGTCAGGGTATATCTGCGTCAGCGGAACAGGACCCACGGCCTCTCCAACCTGCACGGTGATCCCGACCCCGACTCCGGTTCCCCTGGTCGCGAACTTCAGCGCAAATCCGGTGACCGGAGCCCCGCCTCTCTCGGTTCAGTTTACTGATCTCACTATTGGATCACCAACAAAGTGGAGATGGAACTTCGGAGACGGTACCCGGTCGACCTTACAGAATCCTCTCCATGTGTATGGGGGAATCGGAAGATACACGGTCACCCTTGAGGTTGAAAACCGTGACTCTCTTGATATCATCAGGAAAACAGAATACATCAAGGCAGCCGGCCCGAAGCGATAGGCAACAGGAAAACACAATAGAAATCCGGGGCCATATCAGGCCCTCTCTTTTTCAGATCAGCCCTTCGCGGCTCATGATACCTGCCCAGACACACTGTCCGAATGATATACACCCGTCTCCGAGCGGGTATTTATCATTGATGACAGGGGTGAGGCCATGTTTTTTGATCTCGCTGGTGATGGTAGTCCGGATTGCTTCGTTATATGCGACTCCTCCGGAAAGGGCGACATTGGTCAGCCCCTCCTCCCTCGCTGCATCGATTGCAAGACCTGCTATTCCGCGGGCAAGGTTGTACTGGAAAGAAGAGGCGATAACTCCCAGACTATCAGGGTTCTGCCCGTCTTTCTGGAACCGGTCCCTGGCTGTCCGGAGCAGTGCCGGTGTATCCAGGGTCCGGCACGATCCGGACCGGGAGAAGGGGAGGGGCCACTCTTCCGGTTCTTTCCCCCAGGCGGCCGACTCAAGCCTCATTGCAGGCTCCCCGTCATAGGTCTTTTCCCGGCAGATTCCGAGAAGAGCAGCAGCGGCATCAAGGACCCGTCCGGTGCTGGTGGTAACTGCTGTGTTAAACCTACGGGATACCTGGCGCTTGAGGATCTCCATGTCAGACTCTTTCCAGCCCCGGGATGCGAGGATCTCTTCTGTCTGCTCATCAGGGATCATCCCGTACAGCATCCGCTCCGGAAACCTGGTCGCGCTATCACCTCCGGGCATGAGAACCGGCTCAAGGTGTGCGGTCCTGGTAAGATCCGGGACCTGTCCGGTGAAGATCTCTCCTCCCCAGATAGTTCCGTCTGATCCATACCCGACCCCGTCGATTGCGATCCCGACACACGGCTCCCTGCATGCTGCCGCGATATGAGCCATGTGGTGCTGCACCGGGACGAGAGTTGCCGGTATCTTTTCTGCCATCTCTTTTGCAAGACGGGTTGAGAGGAACTGGGGGTGGAGATCGTGAGCAATGATCCTGATATCCGGGTTAAGAAGCCGGAAGAGGAGATCCTTGGTCTCCTGAAGATAGGAGTAGGTCGCCGGGTTTCTGACATTTCCCACATGAGGCGAGGTGATGGTACAGCCGCTCTGGTACAGGGTGATGTTTGCGTTCAGCTCAGGGCCTACCCCGAGGATTGCCCGGGTCCCGAGATCGATCCTGATACGACGGGGAGCGTAGCCGCGTGAGAGCCTGATGATGGTTCCTTTCCTGATAACCGAGTCATCACACCGGTTCACGATCTCCCGGTTGTGGGAGAGATAATACCCGACGGTGTCCCTGAGCCGGGACTGAGCAGTGACGGGATCCGTGATCATCGGGTAACCGGGGATATTTGCACTTGTCATGACCAGGAATGGGGATTTCAGGGATGCGAAAAGGAGGTGATGCAGGCCTGAATACGGCAGCATACACCCAATGGTGTGCAGGTTGCTCACCTCACACAGGGCATCAGGATCGCGTTTGTCAAGAACAACAATCGGAGCAGCAGGGCTTTCAAGGGCCTCTCTCTCTGCCGGGGATACGCGGGCGATATCAGTGATCACCTGCATCGGTGCCATGATGGCCAGGGGCTGGCCGGGTCTTCCCAGCCGCTGCTTCAGTTCAGCCGCCGCATCTCCGGTGCAGGCGATGTGATAGCCTCCGATCCCCCTGATTGCGATGATCTCACCGTTTTTAAGGAGTTCAGCTGTCCTAGTGATGGGATCGCGGCATGAAATGAGGGTGCCATCCGCGGCTGTGAGGGTGAGTGCGGGACCACAGGGTGCACATGCGATGGTCTGGGCATGATGACGGCGCGAAGAGGGATCCTGGTATTCTGAACTGCAGCCAGGACAGGGGGGGAAATGATCCATTGCAGTCCGTTCCCGATCATACGGAAGTTCCCTGATGATCGAGTACCGGGGCCCGCAGTTGACACAGGATGTCGCAAAATAGCCCTCGTATCTCCCCTTTTTTGTAAAAATATCGGCAATACACGCATCACAGGTGGCGATATCGGGAGGAATCAGACCACTGAGGACTCCTGCCTCACTGGGGATGATGATGAATGAGAGAGGTGGTTCTCCTTCCAGGGGTTCGACGGAGACTGAATCGATGACTGATAACAGGGGTCCTGCCGAGACGATCCTGCAGAACTCCTCGAAGCGGGATCCATAGGCATGAATTCTCACCTCTGATCCTGCATTCTGAACATGGCCGGTTATCCCCAGTTCCTGTGCCCTGGCATACACAAACGGACGGAACCCGACACCCTGTACGATCCCCCTGATGATAATCCGGCCTTGTCTCAGCATTACTCACACAACAAACCTTTATTTTTTTATCCGGCGTTATTATTATAGGGTTTTGAATTGACGGGTCATATCAGAATTGTCAATGATCCCGTAGAACTGGTCCCGCTTTTTGTCATCTTCAATAATCCCGTTTATAAAAAGATTCTTGACATGCTGAACAAGAACTGGATGACAAAGAACGAGATCAGTGATGTGGTGGGGGACGATGGAGTCAGGGATTGCCTGCTCATCCTCAAGAAGGGTAACCTGCTTGAGGAAAAGTGGCGCATGCCTGAACCCGGCAACAAGCCGGAGAAAGAATACAAGGCTACATACAGTAAATTCAGGGCAAATTTCCAGTGTAATTTTTCTGACCTTGCGGATCTCCTCTCAATTGCTTTTACCGAGGACTCAGAGGCAGGCGTGAAAGGGGTGAGTCTTGAAGGGGAACTGACCCGCGGGAACTCCTCGATCAATGACATCGCACGGCGTTTCGGAGTTACTCCAATTTACATCAAGGGAGTGGCAAAACGTGTCCCGCATCTTGACGTAAAAGGTCAGGGACTGGTGATTCTTGAGGAATGAAGACGATCCCGGATATACCATCCTGCGTAACAAGCGGGATGTGTCACGCTTTCAGATCCTGGTTGAGATAGCAGAGCATCAGCCGGCTGTCCGTCAGCAGGAGATCGCAGCCATGCTGGGGGTAACCCCCCAGGCGATATCGGAATATATCCGTGATCTCGTTGATGAGGGGATGATCAAAGCTCCCGGAAGAGGGAGATATGAGGTTACCAGGGAAGGTATCGAGTGGATCCTTCAGAACGCCGAGAGTCTTGAGATATTTGCCCGTCATGTCAGGCATGATATCATTCATCAGGTATCGGTCTGGACTGCGATTGCCGCAGAAGACCTGAAGAAGGGAGACCGGGTCGGAGTTTATATGAAAGGAGGCCTCCTGTATGCCTCCCGGACCCTGACCACAGCGAACGGGGAAGTAGCCATCGATACCCCCAAAGGTGAGGAGACGGGTGTTTCCAAGCTTGATGGAATTATTGAGCACAGCGAATCAGTGGTCCAGGTCTGCAAAGTGCCCCGGGTTGAGCGAGGGGGATCGAGGAAGGTAAAGCTTGACCGGCTCGCTGAAGTGATGGGGACTGTCTCGGTTGCGGCCTGTGTCGGATTGGAAGCCTGGGTATCCCTGAAAAAGATCGGCAGGGTTCCGGATCTCTATTTTGGTTCACGCGAAGGGGCTATTGAGGCAGCACTTCATGGAATTCCCTGCGGAATCGTCATTGTCGATGAGTTTTTCACCGATTTTCTCAAACAGCTTGAGCAGGCTGAGCTCAGCTACGAAATTCATGACCTGGTATCGCCATGAAGGCGATTATCCAGCCAACCAAAAAGTACTATCGCATTCTTTTTTATGAAACCCATCATGTGAATGCGACCGCGATCATCGACCTCGTTGATACACCCAAGGGTATCAGGCCGTCGCATTACCGGATCAGGCGGGGTTCGGGATCCGGGTATAAAAACCTGCCAACCCGGGATCTCGTGATCCATCTCAGGCGGGCGAAAGTCTCCCTGACGGTTCCGGATGGACAGTTTGAGGCATTTCTCCGCGATCTGCAGATTCCATTCACCTATGTCACTCTCTGCCGGTTCTGCCTGATGGAGGACAGGATTGCTGAACTGGACTCCGGTACTGCGATAGGGTACGGGAAAGATGAACTCATCTGCCTGCCATGCGCACGGAAGGAACTCAGGCGGGAACTTGCCCATATGGGCCGGCTTGGAAGAAATGCTCTCTCTCATCTGGATGAACTCCTGAACAAGTACCGGAGTGTCGACCGGGTTCTGGCCACGATCGAGCCTGGGGAGACGACCTTCGGGCACACATTGTATGACCGGCTGGAGGCCCACCCGGTCCAGGAGACCTGCCGGCTGAACGAGCTTCCGCTTCCCCGCCGGTTTGTGGAACTGGCCAGTGTCGAATCACTGATGCCGGTCCAGCAGCTTGCGGTGGAATCCGGTCTCCTGTACGGAAAACACCTGCTGATCGTTGCCGCAACCGCCAGTGGAAAGACATTTATCGGGGAGATGGCGGGTTTTAAGAATCTTCTTGAAAAACGAGGGCGGATGATCTTTCTCGTTCCCCTGGTTGCCCTGGCGTTCCAGAAATATGAACGGTTTACCCGCCGCTACGCAGACATTGCTGAAGTTTCTATCATCACGGGTGCAAGCCGTATACAGGTGAGTGAAAACCGCCGGACGGCAAACCGTGACCGGTCCGCCGGGATCATCATTGCTACCTATGAAGGGATCGATCATCTCCTCCGGTGCGGGGCAAAACTCCACGATCTCGGAACCGTGGTGATCGATGAGGTGCAGATGCTTGAGGATAAGGAGCGTGGTCACCGGCTTGACGGACTGATCGCCCGTCTCAAGGATACCGCTCCGAAAGCCCAGTTCCTGTACCTGAGCGCTACTATTGGGCATCCGAAACTCCTCGCCCGCAAGCTCTCCTGTGAACTGGTCAGGTATGATGACCGGCCGGTGACCCTTGAACGGTACCTGGTCTTTCTTGAACGGCAGCAGAAGATACCGACAGAAAAGAACCTGGTCATGGAAGAGTACAAAAAAGTCTCTTCAAAGGGCTTTCATAACCAGACGATCATCTTTACCAACTCGCGGGCGCGTTGTCATGTCATCTCCGAGAAGATGGGGGAAGGGGTTGCCCCGTACCATGCCGGTCTCACCCAGGAGGAGCGACGCAATGTTGAGGGCAGGTTTGAAAAAGGACAGCTGAAAGCGGTGGTTACAACTGCAGCCCTTGCTGCGGGTGTTGATTTTCCTGCATCCCAGGTCATCTTCGATTCGCTGGGGATGGGGATTGAGTGGCTGACGGTCCAGGAATTTCATCAGATGTCTGGTCGTGCCGGACGACCTGATTTCCATGACCTCGGAAAGGTGGTAATCCTTGCCGAGCCGGGTGGCTCAATCTCCCGCTCTTCCCGGATGACCGAGGAAGAGGTGGCGATGGGTCTATTAAAGGGTGAGATGGGAGAAGTTGCCCCGGTATACACCCTGGAGCAGAGCTCTGAGATCTATGCGGCGAATGCAGTGGTGGCCTGTGGAGATCGGGCAGCCATGAGCAGAATTGAAGAGAACCTGGTAGGAGAGTCCGAACCGGTTGAGGAACTGCTGGTGAGCAGGGGTCTTATCAAAAGAGAAGGGGGCACGATTCACCTGACTCCGCTCTCCCGACTGATGGCTGAACACTTCATCGGGGTTGAACGCCTGACCCGCATCATGGATCTTGTCAGGGATACCCGGAGCCCTCTTGATATTCTGGCTGAACTGGACTGTGCAACCGATGAGGAAGCAGCTCTTTTACAGAGGCAGTCTCCCCGGCGTGAAGAACTGAAGAATCCCCGGCAGGCGAGGGTAAAACCGGGGCATGTGAGAAAGCGCAGATAGACTCTTTATATGGGTGAAGCCCGGGAGTGCTGCGTGATGGTCTGGTCACGTTCCTCATGGAGCCGAAACTTCCATAATCTCACGTAAAATCCGGAAACACTTCTTCGGATCCGGATTTCACCATCACTTTTTTCGATTTCCTCTCATTTGAGCTCAGAATCCTCATTCCTAGGTGATATGGCTCCATTGTTCTGCCAGGGCCTGATGTTGTTCAACAGACAAAAGTTAATTTTAAATACGGTGGAAGACTACTTCTTACCATCCACTGTGGATCGGATCCACTCTGGTAACCGCTGACCGGTACCGGTCAGGGAGAAGGGGGCCTTCTCCTGACTGAACCATTATACATGGGATGTACCCATTCAGCAATAACAATGATCAATCAGGTGAATCGGGAAAATGACGTTAGATAGTGGTGCAACAGCATGGATACTCGCATCAACCTGTCTGGTCATGCTGATGACCCCAGGCGTGGGGTTGTTCTATGGCGGGCTGGTCAGGAGAAAGAATGTCATCTCAATGCTTGCCCTGGCGTTCCTCTGTTACGCCCTAGTAAGTGTGCAATGGGTGGTATGCGGGTATTCCCTTGCCTTCGGTCCGGACATCTCCGGAATCATCGGTGGCCTGAATTACATCGGCCTTGCCGGAATCGGGATGGAGGCGACAAGTCTTGCCGTTCCTGACATCCTGTTCGCAGCATTTCAGATGGTGTTTGCCTGCCTGACGCTGGCAATCCTGACATCCGGTGTTGCAGAACGGGTAAAACTCTCCGCCTTCGTGGTCTTCGGGCTGCTCTGGACGACACTCGTCTATGATCCGCTCGCTCACTGGGCCTGGGGAGGCGGCTGGGCTATGTCGCTTGGTGCCCTGGACTTTGCCGGAGGAACAGTCGTTCACATCAGCTCAGGATTCGGAGCCCTTGCCCTGGCCCTTGTGATCGGCAAACGGATGGGCTTTGGAGAGAGCAACATGGAGCCGCATAACATACCGATGACCCTCCTCGGAGCAGCACTGCTCTGGTTCGGGTGGTTCGGGTTCAATGCGGGATCTGCAATCGCCGCTGACGGCCTTGCCTCAAGTGCCTTCATGGTCACCAATACGGCAGCCGCATGTGGTGCACTGACCTGGCTGCTTGCAAGCAGCATCCATGGAAAGCCCAGTGCCGTCGGGATGGTCTCTGGTGCAATTGCCGGACTTGTCGGGATCACGCCGGGTGCCGGGTTTGTGGATGTCCCCGCTTCGATGGTCATCGGTGGTGTTGCAGGACTGCTCTGTTATGGTGCCCTGCTCTGGCGGATGAACAAAGGACTTGATGAGTCACTGGATGCATGGGCTGTTCATGGAATGGGCGGTCTGTGGGGTGCAATCGCAACCGGTATCTTCGCAAGTGTCGGGAAGACCGGCCTGCTACTCGGCAATGTGACCCAGTTTGGGATAAACCTCGTCGATGCACTCGTTGCTGTGGGATTTGCATTCGTGGCAACATATATCCTGGCAGTCCTTGTGGACAGGACAATCGGCCTTCGGGTCAGGGAAGAAGAAGAATATGTCGGCCTTGATATCTCCCAGCATGGAGAGCGGGCCAGAAGCTAACCGGAGGAATAAACAATGGAACTCATCAAAGCAGTCATCAAACCGGAACGGCTGGATGCAGTGAAATCCTCCCTCGAAGAGGCAGGATTCTTTGGCATGACCATCTCTGAAGTCCAGGGACGTGGAGAACAGAAAGGGATCAGTCTCCAGTACCGGGGCGGAACGATCGAGGTGGATCTGATCCCCAAGGTTGAGATCGAGCTTGTGGTCAGCAAGGATGTCACCGAGAAGGTGATCGAAGCGATCAAGAAAGGAGCCTATACCGGAAAGATCGGAGACGGCCGGATCTTCGTGATGCCGGTCTCCCGGTCCATCAAGATCCGGACCGGGGAGGTGATCAGCGAATAAGACGATTCCCCCCTTTTTGCCATCAATAACAACAGATACCCCTCCTCTTCCTTTCAGCAGGATATCCCCCCAGAATGGCAGGTTGAGTTCATTGCCAACTTTTTTACAGGTGCAGGAACAGTGCCCCCAGGAACGGTTGAAAAAAGGAGTTTAAAGAAATTCCTGGTTATTCATGTATGGTCTGAGGACTTCTGGTATCTCCACACTTCCGTCCTTCTGCTGGTAGTTCTCGAGAATGGCCCGCATGGCACGTGAGGTGGCGATTGCAGTTGAGTTCAGGGTATGAACAAATTGTTTGCTCTCAAAGTCCTTGCTGTCCCTGACCTTGATATTCAGCCTGGTTGCCTGATATGCCGTGCAGTTTGAACAGGAGACGACCTCGCGGTACGCATTTTCCCTGGGCATCCAGGCCTCGATATCGTATTTTTTGGCTGCAACTGTCCCGATATCACCGGTACAGATATTCACCACCCGGTAGGGGAGCTTCAGCTGCCTGAAGACCTCTTCGGCATTTTCCATCAGTTCCTCATGGATCTCCCATGATTGATCCGGTTTGCAGTACACGAACTGCTCAACCTTGAAGAACTGGTGCACCCGGAAGAGGCCCTTGGTATCAAGTCCGTGGGATCCGATCTCCCGTCTGAAGCAGGGTGACAGGCCCGCGAGGCGGACGGGCAGATCCTTCTCTTCAAAGATCTCGTCCTGGAACATCGCAGCGATCGGATGTTCACTGGTCGCGATCAGGTAGGCATCGTCTCCGTCGATCTTGTACATCACGTTCTCAAAATCGTTGAGATCGGTCACTTCCTCGTATGATTTCCGGTTAATCATGAAGGGCGGGATGACCGGGGTAAATCCCCTTGCTGAGAGGAGATCGATAGCAAATCGCTGCAGGGCGAGATCAAGAAGGACAAGGTTTCCTTTCAGGAAATAGAATCCTGATCCCGATGTTTTGGATGCCCTTTCAAAATCGGCCCATCCTTTATCAGCGGCAAGTTGCCCGTGGTTTATCAGTTCAAAATCAAATTCCCGTGGCTCTCCAACTTTTTTGATCTCCACGTTCTCCGTGTCATCCTTCCCTTCGGGAACACTCTCATGGAGGATGTTTGGAAGGCGCATCAGATAATGGCGAATCTGTGCTGAGAGTTCTTCCATCTCAGCATCATTCTCCTTGATCTTCTGGGGAAGACTTGCTGCTTCGGCCAGCAGAGCCGAGGCATCTTCTCCTGCCTTCTTTGCCCTGTTTATATCGTAGGATATCGAGTTTCGGCGACGCCGGATCTCATTGTTCTGACCGATCAGTTCCCGGTGCCGTGTGTCCTTGGCGAGAAGATCGTCAACCCAGGCGATCTTCCCCGTGTCATTACGTTTGAGAAGGTCTGCCTTTACTAGTTCGGGACTTGCCCTGACAAATCTGATATCAAGCATCCGTTACACCCTGTCCAAGAATATTGTATCCTGATTCCTGATCCATTGGTTCTCACCATACATCATACTGATCCAGAAAAGAAATTCCCGGGATCATACCCAAAAGGAGTTACCTGACTGAACAGACCCACCGGTCATAGATCGGATCGCGATCGTTCTCCCATATCTCATGCTCGATCTCTGCTTCTTTCAGCCAGCCGCTGATGAGGTTTGCTTCCTGCTCAGTTCCAACGGTCAGGAGCATCCGTTCAGAGACCGCAGAGGCAGCACTGATGATTTCTGCCCATATGTCCTGGTTAAATGGCTGAATTTCCCCGAACATGAATCCGAATGCAATATCCACCGGTGTCGTCAGGTACTGGTCGATCATTCTGCCATCGATCCACATCGTCCGCTCTGCCCTCAGCCGTCGTTCCTTCAGGCCAAGTGCCAGGAGAGCCTCATCATTATCATAGGAGAGAGGATTGAGTCCGAGATCCCGCATTACCAATGTCCCGATACCGGATCCACAGCAGCAGTCCAGGCAGACCAGATCCGTCTCCTTTCCGACCGCCTCCTCGATCAGTTCACGGGTGATAGCGATACGGTCCGGATTAAGGTCGTTGGATGCCGGAACGCCGGATTTGAGGAGGAGATCTGAATAGTATTCCCTGACCCCGTCCTCGAATTCACTGCGGACCACCTGGTACACGTCCCCGTCCATCTCTTCAAACCGTGCGATGATTGGATCAGACGGGGTGCGGAGATGGAAACATGAGGCATAAATGACTCCGTCTGACGACTCCAGTGCAAGACTGAGGATCTCATCCTGTTCATCAACCAGGATCCTGCTGGTGTTGCCCGGCATCCGGAGCAGGAGTTCATCCATCTCGGTATAACAGAGATCAGAGAAGAGTGGCTCGATGAGCTGAACTTCCTCTGCTTCAAAAAAATTCGCAATCCTCATGCTGCAGCTCCTTCAATCTGCTCAGATATCCGGCCTGCTGGTGAAAAGAGTTATCGGAACTGACTTGACGGAAAAAAGGATGACCAGATTTATCTCTGGACCTTAGGAAGTTCTACCTTCGTCTTGATGATCTCGATCCTGCGGATCGGGTAGAGTTCTTTCACTTTCTTGAACGTTTCTTTGGATATCTCGCCGTTGATGATGGCGTTTACGAAGACACCGAGTTCGTTCTCGGTACCATACTTGACCACTTCTTCGGTGATGACTCTGCGGATCAGGTGCTGCTGGCTCTGGTCTGCACGGGAAAGGGTGAAACAGGTGACGGTAGCCCGTACCTTTCTGCCATCCTTGCTGGCAAAGTTTACCACACTCTCAATCCGTGAGGTGCGGCGTTTGACGAGGGATCTGATGTAGTCCCGTGCAACCTCGTGTCCGATGAACGTGGTGTATGCGGCATCGCCGGCAACCTCGTTGATCGAGAATTTCATCTTGACGTTCTGCTTGGCGTAGTCATTGACCAGCTCCGAGAGCGGTGCGGTCATAACCCGTCCGATCAGCTTGGCCGGGTCATCAGAGACTGTGTCACCGAGATAGACCTTGCCGACGTTCTCAGGGCTGTAGACCTTGTACCAGGACTTCGCCTTCCATCCTTCAACTCTTCTTCCTGACTGTTTCTTTCCTGCCATATCTTCACTCCTGTGATGTTACGTTATCCTTCTGATCGCGTTGATCAGCGTCCCTGGCCGGTTGTGCCGGGACCTTTCTGCATAACTCCTCTGCTACGGAAATATTTGCGAGATAATCATCCACTGACGCGATCACGGATCGTATCCGGGTGCTGGTGATCGTCGTTATGACGATCCCGGTATCTTCTCCTGTTCCTGCCCGCGTTTCCATCTCGTTGAGGTTATCCACTGCAATTGCTGCAGCAATGCACTCTGCAGCCTGGTGTCGTGTTCTGATGACCCCTGTGATCTTCATGCATATGCTCCGGCAATTCCGGTGAGGAACCGGGGGAGATGCTCACAGGGAACCATGGCTCCGGCTCTCCGGGTGTGGCCACCTCCATGCCCCCCGCATTCAGCTGCGAGGGTATGAACCAGGGTTCCGAGATCAGAACCTTCTGCTCCGTGGCTCTCCCCGGTGATCCGGATCGAGAGATGGCAGCTGCCATCCTCCTCTTTTGCTACCACGATCACCGGACCATCCCTGCGGTCCATGCATCGGCTGATGGTATCGGCTACGTCACTGGCCAGGCGGCGGTCATTGATCTCAAAGATCCCGTCTTCTCCTGGATTTGTGAGCACCCGGTCGAGTTCACCGATCACCCGCATCTGGTGACCATGGGCGATCTCACGGGCTGTATCGAGTTCACGGGATGAACGGAGGCATAACGATGCTCCGATACTTCCCTGGCCCTCTTTCCCGCAGGCGTCGATTACCATCGTCATGGTATGGGCATCCTCGATGACTTCCCGTTCCAGCTGGTATATGTCGCCATACAGGTTCATGAGGGCATCATACCAGCTGAATCCGGCAGACCCGAGGATCAGGGAGGATAGGAGCAGGTCAGTAGCCGGAACCTCCCCGTCTCCTGTGCATCGGACAATCAGATCCGATATCCCTGAGTCGTTCCCGGAAAAACCCGGGATGTAGGGATTTGTGGCCAGAGTCAGTTTTTCGGTGATATCTCTTCCCGGAAGCCTGACTCCCCGTTTTTTCCCGATGATCCCGTTGGCAATCCCTTCGTGAAAGATCTCCTGGTTCCTGCCGGTCAGCTGTTGTCCGTCACCGATGATTCCGGTGAGGACGAGGCCGGCAAGATCACGGTTGTCTCCAATCGCGTTCGCAACCAGGAATGCTGCTCCCGCTGCAGAGAGTTCACGATCCCCGTCCATGTTGTCAAGGCGGGGATTGACGTGATACGGTCCTTCAAAAAGGGGGAGGTGGTGATCGATAACCATGGTTTCTCCCGGGAGGCCGGCCAGCCCGGATCCGAGGTCGCACAGAAGTATGCTGACTCCTTTGGGAATATCGGCCTCCTGAACCCGTGCGGTAACCCTGAGGCGGAATGGCACGCGTGCCCGGTAGAGGGCTATACTCATGATCGCTCCTGCCGCTATCCCGTCTGCATCATGATGGCAGAGGATCTCCACCTGTTCATGACGGACGAGTTCGGATGCAAGATCCCTGGCGGCAGAATCAATGGACATATTGTTCCGTTTAGCGGGAGAGGAGGATTTCTGCGGTCTCCGGCTTGTAGACCCAGCCTGCCGGGAGGCGTTTGCTCTTCACGTAGTACTTGACAAGACGCCTGACTTTTGCCTCGGTGAGGTTGAGCTGGCGCTTGTTGTGCAGGTCTTTCTTGTTCTCCGAGAGGTGTTTTCTCATCCCGAGTGCCTTCTCAATCAGGTTGCGAAGGTCTTCAGGGATGGATGATTCAAGTCCGTTTTCACGCAGAATCTCATCGACACGCTTTCCGGTTGCGAGTTTTACACTCGGCACACCGAACTTGTCACGCAGGGTCAGCCCGATCTGGGCGCTTGAGACTCCCTGCTTTTTCATATCTACGACCTGCTTGATGATCGTGTCCTTGTCGGTGTTAGACCATTCGGGCGCAGAGGTGCGGTATGGCCGTACGGAACGGGAAATACCTCTTCTGCGAGCATGCATTCTTGCCATTTATGGAACCTCCGTTACATGAACAGAGTATAATCCTGCGGGAAAAGAGTGACAGCTATCTCTGCTGACTCTCTGCAATCCCAAAGCCCGTGCGGGCCGCGGGCCATACACCCACGTCGGATTTACGTCTGCCAGCACCTCGTTAAAAGTGCGGAACATTGTTGCCCCGGAGGGATGATAAGGCTACTCCCTGCCGAACTGATTGATGATCTGGATGAGTGACGAAAACCCTGCCATCTCCATGGCAAGCACGTCATCTCTGGTCATTCCCATGGATGTTTCCCCGTCAGCGGTCAGCATCTCCGGTCCCCTGATAACGGCCCGGTCTGTTCCGTCTGCCCTGAGCACGGTCTCTGCTTCGGCAAGGTGCACAAAGGCTCTTCCCGGAATGATTACCGTCCCTGGGAGTGTTGAAAGGTCGAGTGCCTTCAGATCATCGATCGTGATAAGATCTGCAATCTCTTTGTCCACCGGGATTACTTCCCCCCCTTTTCCCCGTGCGGACAGGATCCGGTTGATAAACGGGGCTGCAATTGTTCCTGTGATCACCGCAGCTTTTCCGGTGATCTCCGGAAGCCTGTCTATCAGGTCAGGTTCACCGGGAAGAGCAAAGGGAGTGCCCAGGTCCGGATCCCAGAGCGGTGTGCCGGAAACCCGCATGGATGTGAGGGAACATACCTCCCTGACAAGGTCTGCAAATTCTTCGACAGTATGAACTTTCTGTCCTTCGATGACCGGGCCGTTGCCGAGAATCAGTCCCTGCCGTGTTTCGTTTGCAAACCTCATGAGGATGACTCCCTTCACCCCGGCCTCTTCCAGCCACCGGATCGTTTCGGTGAGAATCGCTCCGTCGTTAATCCCCGGAAGGATGACCAGGGCTGCATATACATCAATCCGTGCTGCGAGGCGCCTGATGATCTCCAGCGAAGCCTCAGGTGTCGGGTCATGCATGTATTTCCTGCGCAGCTCCGGGTCAGCAGCGAAGATGGTGAATGAGATCTCGGTCAGACCGGCATCGACGAGGAATTCCGCAATGTCAGGGTCATCAAATCCTTTTCCACTCGTATATCCGATGTGAAGCGGCGCCTGGAGACTGGAGAGGAGTTCAATGAGATCCCTGAACTCCGGGTAACAGCTCGGGTCCCCTCCTCCGCTGATGGTCACCCGGGTCAGGTCGCCCGAGATGAGCTGAAGATTTGCGAGGATATCCCCGGCAACTTCTTTCAAGTCTTTAAAACCGCTGTAGCGCTCCTGGACACTCCGGGTACAGTATTCACAACCCTTGGTGAAGGGGAGGCAGTACCGGCAGCCGAACGGAGGAACCTCACGGGCATGTTTAAAGTAGCAGTATGAGCAGAATCCCCGGCAATCAAGACCTGGTCTCCCCCCGATGTCCACCGTCAGCTGAGCCATGGGGATCAGGTCTGTGTCTTAGTGGAAAAATGTACGGTTTTTATCCGTAGGTTTAATTATCCCGGGAGGAAACATGTATTCGCGCCTCAGTGGCTTAGCTGGCAGAGCGGTTGACTTGTAATCAACAGGTCCCGAGTTCAAATCTCGGCTGAGGCTTCCGGACATTGTGTTCAAATCTCTAAGTTTCTCTCAATTGACTTATACGCGGTAATCGTAGAGTCAATATTATGTATCCCCAGAAAACTGATACCGATAGGTTTCACGGTATTGATGACACCTACACCTATCGGCTCATAGACGCTGCTGTCTCTGATGGCAGAATAACTGGTTCAGATGCAGATCTGATTCGGTTGTATATTGCTGAACGGAAGGCTACGAAAAACATCGGCGTGAAACGCTGTTACAAGATTGCTTCTTCTCTCATCACGGTTCGAAGGTTTGTTCTTCCATTCCGGGAGAATACTATTTTATCCATCTATTCTGGCATTGAAAAAATCCATGCAGAGCAGTCTAAACGCCATGAAGCGTATAAA
>CAZXRT010000011.1:0-15569 GCA_964642535.1 uncultured Methanospirillum sp. | reverse complement strand
ATGGCACTCCTCCTTCTGGCTGCCGAGTGCACTCTTCCTGCAGGACATGGCCTTTCTGAAAACCTGATTGTTGACCAGTTTTCGGTGATCATGGCCCTGATCATCGGGATCATCGGCAGTCTCATCTGCGTCTATGCTATCAGCTACATGCGTGACTACCACGTCCAACATCCCGATGTCCCGGATCGGTCACAGCTTTTCTTCTTCGTAATGTTCCTCTTTCTCTCTGCGATGTTTGGAATCGTATTTTCCAACAACCTGATGTGGCTCCTCTTCTTCTGGGAGATAACAACGCTCTGTTCATTCCTTCTCATCGGGTATCCGGGAACAGAAGAAGCGGTCACCAATGCATTCTGGGCTCTTTTGGTAAACATTGCCGGAGGAATCGCATTCATCGGCGGGATCCTCTACATCCTCCATGTCATGCCGGGTGAGGAGATCCTTCTCAGCTCCCTGATGCATGCCGGTCCGGCAGCCCTGCTACCGGCAGCTCTCATCAGTATCGCAGGACTGACAAAATCAGCCCAGTTGCCATTCTCGTCCTGGCTTGTCGGTGCCATGGTTGCACCGACACCGGTATCAGCACTCCTTCACTCGAGTACGATGGTCAAGGCAGGAGTGTATGTGATTGTCAGGTTTGCCCCGGTATTTGAAGGGAACCAGGTAGGGATCATCATCGCACTGATCGGGGGGGTAACCTTCCTGCTCGGTTCCTGTATTGCCATCAACCTGAGCAATACCAAAAAGATCCTCGCATACTCAACCATCGCCAACCTCGGACTGGTGGTTGCCTGTGCCGGAGTCGGCACTGCAGAGGCTGTATGGGCAGCGATTCTGCTGATCCTCTTCCATGCAATCGCCAAGTCACTCCTCTTCCTCTCAGTCGGAACTGTTAGTCACCGGACCGGCAGTCTTGACCTCGAGGATATGAGCGGCCTTATTACCACGATGCCACGGGTCGCCCTCATCATGCTCATTGGAATTGCCGGAATGTTCCTTGCTCCATTCGGGATGCTTATCTCAAAATGGGCTTCACTGAATGCATTTGTCCATGCAGCGCCTCCGTTCGGAATCATCCTGGTCATGATCCTCGCATACGGAAGTGCGGTCACGGCATTCTTCTGGACCAAATGGATGGGAAAACTCATCCAGGGAACATATCATATACAGATCTGCGATAATGAGATGCATATTCATGAATGGATTGTCCTCCATGTTATCGCAGGACTGACAGTCATCGTCTGTATGATGTTTCCGCTCATCTCCTGGTTCATGATAGAACCATTCCTGACCGGATATTACGAGATGACAGCCAATCTCCTCTCTCTCAGCAATGTTGAGATCATGCTGATGATGATATTCCTCGTCCTGCTGACGCCATTCTCGCTCTCCTATTTCCGGGGCCGTGCTACACAGGTTCCCCAGTACATGGGAGGAATCACATCAGACCGGGGACTCTCCTATACCGGCAGTCTCGGAACGGTCCAGGAGATCACTCTCTCAAACTATTACCTTGACACATACTTTGACGAAGGAAAACTCTCCCGGTATGGAGTGTACATCACCGGGGTTCTGCTCGTAATCCTTGTTGTGATCATCGAGGGAGGGCTCCGATGATCACCCCGTACCTGAATGCCGCGGCATTCATTATCCTCGCACCGGTGATAGGGATCCTTGTCACCGGACTTGACCGGATCATCACGGCACGGATGCAGGGAAGAGTAGGACCTCCGGTTCTGCAGCCCTGGTATGATATCATGAAACTCTTCGCAAAGAAGAGGGTTGCCGTCAGGGACGCACAGAGTTTCTTCGTCTTCTGCTACCTCGTATTTGTCATCTTCACCGGTGCCCTCTTCTTTAGCGGAGGAGACATCCTGCTGGTGATATTTGCCTTTACGCTTGCCCATGTCTTCCTGGTGCTGGGAGCATACTGCTCATACTCGCCCTACGCCCATGTGGGGGCAGGACGTGAGCTGATCCAGCTGATGGCAGTAGAACCGATGATCATCATCGCAGCGGTCGGGTTTTACCAGATGAGCGGAAGTTTCAATGTCAGTGACATCGTTGCAACCAGTCATCCGATCATCCTCTCGCTCCCGGGTGTCTTCCTCGGGTTCGTCTATATTCTCACGATAAAACTCAGAAAATCTCCCTTTGACCTGGCTTCATCCCATCATGCCCACCAGGAACTGGTGAGGGGAAGCATGACCGAGTTTTCAGGACCAACCCTTGCCCTGGTTGAACTCGCCCATATCTATGAGCTGGTCGTGCTCCTTGGATTCCTGGCCCTGTTCTTCACGAGCCAGCTCCTCATCGGAATTATCGCAATCGCAATCATCTATCTCCTTGAGATCCTGATAGACAACTGCACATCACGGGTCAGATGGCAGCTGATGCTGAACAGTGCATGGATCATCACCCTGGTACTCGGAGCCGGAAATATCATCGGACTCTCCCTGCTGTGAGGAAACACCATGTCATATCTTCAAAAATCACCATGGATTCTCCATTACGATGCCTCGAGCTGTAACGGGTGCGATATCGAGGTACTTGCCTGCCTGACACCGCTCTACGATGTGGAGCGGTTCGGTATCATCAATACCGGCAATCCCAAGCATACCGACATTTTCGTCATCACCGGCGGCGTGAATGAACAGAACCGGGAGGTGGTCAGAAACCTCTATGATCAGATCCCTGATCCCAAAGTGGTGGTCGCCATCGGAGTCTGCGCCTGCTCGGGCGGAGTCTTCAGGGAGACCTACAATATCGCAGGAGGAGTGGACCAGATCATACCGGTCGATGTGTATGTACCCGGGTGTGCAGCCCGGCCAGAATCGATCATTGATGGAATCGTGCAGGGGATTGGGATCCTGAAAGAGAAACACCAGGCTATGAAGGGAGGAATCAGACATGAATGAAAATGAACAGACCATCACCCTTGTTGAACCTGAAACCCTGATTCCTGCCGTCAGAGAGCGGTCAGAAGAAGGATGGAGGCTTGTGCAGATCGGTTGTGCGAGAGTTGGGGATCTGTACGAGATCACCTACTCGTTTGACCGCGATCTCGTCATGCAGCACCTGCGAATCGTGATCGGGCCGGACACTGAGATCTCAAGTATCTCACTCGTCTACCTGGCTGCGTTTGTGTACGAAAACGAGATCGCAGACCTGTACGGGATACCCATCAGGGGAATTGCCATCGATTACAAGGGCAATTTCATCAGGACCTCGGTCCCCCATCCATTCAAGGGAACCGTTACCGTAACAAAGGGAGGATCAGCATGAGCAGGCAGATTACCGTCCCGTTCGGGCCGCAGCATCCGGTTCTCCCCGAACCCATTCACCTGGATCTCGTCCTTGAGGATGAAAAGGTCGTGCAGGCCATCCCCTCCATCGGCTATATCCATCGCGGGCTTGAATCACTCGTGGAGAAGCGTGATTTCAAGGACTACGTATTCATCGCCGAGCGGATCTGTGGAATCTGCAGTTACATCCACAGTGCTACCTACTGCGAAGGGATCGAGACGATCATGGGCATTGAGGTTCCCACGCGTGCAGAATACCTCAGAGTAATCTGGTCCGAGTATTCCCGTCTTCACAGCCATCTCCTCTGGCTTGGCTGTTTTGCGGACAGTATGGGATTTGAGAACCTCTTCATGGACGCCTGGCGGATCAGGGAGCAGGTGCTCGACGTTTTCGAAGCCACCACCGGTGGACGCGTGATCCAGGGGGTCAGCAAAGTCGGCGGAGTTCGGCGTGATATCCCTGATGAACAGTTCGCATCCATGAGAGCAGGACTCGATACCCTCTATACCGAATGCGAGGAGATCACTTCGGTCTTCTTTGATGATCAGACGGTCAGGAGCAGGACCGAAGGAGTCGGGGTTCTTTCAAAGAATGATGCCTATGTGCTCGGTGCAGCAGGGCCGGTCCTGCGGGGCAGCGGAGTTGCCCAGGATATGAGGATGACCGGATACGGAGCATATAGAGACCTTGATTTCAAACCCGTGGTAGAGGATGGAGGGGACTGTTATTGCCGGTGTATGGTCAGGGCAAAAGAGCTCTTCACGTCAGTGGACCTGATCAGGCAGGCGATAGATAACATCCCGGATGGAGAGATTGAGACTGCAGTAAAAGGAAACCCGGATGGAGAGTTTTATGCCCGGGCAGAGCAGCCCCGGGGTGAAGTGGTTCATTATATTAAGGGAAATGGTAAGAAGAACCTGGTCCGCCACCGGGTCAGAACACCGACGGCAGCAAATGTTCCGGCTCTGGTAACCATGCTGAAAGGGTGCGAAATGGCAGATGTTCCGGTGATCGTTCTTTCGATCGATCCCTGTATCGGATGCATGGAGCGGTGAACATGAAGATCTTTCCCATCTTCTCAACCATCCTCCGCTATATCAGGTATGGCCCGGTGACTCACCGGTATCCTTTCGTCCCGGCAAAAACTACCCCTGTAACACGGGGTCATCTTGTCTTTTCAATTGATGACTGCATCTTCTGCGGCCTGTGCAGGATGCACTGCCCTTCCCAGGCGATCGAGGTGAGCAAACCTGACCTGAGTTGGCAGGTGGACCGGTTCAGGTGTATCATCTGTGGCGCTTGTATTGAATACTGCCCGAAAGACTGCCTTGCAATCGTTCCCGAGTACCTCCCTCCCGCTGCCGGGCAGGTGGTGGACCGGTTCAAGGGAACACCACAGACTGATGACCTGGTTAAGGTTAGGTAAGGAATTTCCCCTGCATATCAATCTCGCTGCATTCCGGGGAGCCCTGACAAGAAAACCTCATATACGACACAGGCTTTCAGGTAATACCAGAGAAACCCCATAGCCATCTCTTTATTTTTCAGGCTTTAACATTCTGCAGATTCATTCAAAAGTCCGGATCAGTAGTTACAAACACCTCTTCAAACTCTTCCATCCGGCAGCACAAAAATAACTATTGCATCCAGTCGATATCTGATACCGGGAAATCTGCACCATGGTATCAGGTCGACTTCTACTAATTGAACAGAATTCATGTCTTCAGGAAGATATTCATAATACAGAAGAATACACCACTATCAATCATGGAAGATGAACACCCTTTGTCCTGTCCTCCACCAACCAATGAGCTCTGGAGTGATGAGATCAAGTCGCTCTTAAAGGAAATTGACGAAGGGTTATCCGGGAAAAAACGACATATCGCGATAATTTCAGAGTATCTTGCAGGGAAACAGGATCTTACTGCTCAAGTCGAGTGTGTTCATTCCGGACGATGTACCCGTATCAGGTTAGATTCGTTTGTTGATGACCTGTCACTTTTTGCCGACCTCCCGGAATCGGATATTTATATAATTGAAAACTGCCATTTCCTTTCACGCCGAAAAATTGATGGATTTCATGTTCTTCATCAGTTTATGGAGATGATCTCTCAAAGTTCACGAATATGGGTCACGACATGGAACATTCACAGCTGGCGATATCTCACTGCAGTTCAAAAGATTCATTTTCTATTTCCGATCCGGATCATCCTGTACTCAAAAAGTTACGAGAGACTCCGGGACTATATTCTCTCCCAGCATCAGAGTTCTGTTTTTTACCTGATAGACACCCCGGTTCCACGACGCTTAATTCTGATAAAAAAGCAAAAAAAATTACACATTCCCTTTTTACAGGACGATATTTTTATCACTACATTCAAAATCCGATTCAATCTAATATGGGCAATCCTTCGTGGAAAGGGCCATGAAGTTGAACCAGATGAACTTATTTTTCAACGACTCGCTCAGATCTCAAATGGAAACCCGGGGATTGCAACAAGAATCTGGGAAAAATCACTTGATGCATGGGAGATAAGAATGAGTGTTCTTTCCCCCCCCGCCCTCAATGTTGTATTTAACCCTGATTGTGCCTATATTCTCTCCCTGGTCCTCTCTCTGGAGGTCTTGAGTATTGAGGATTTACGTTCAGTTACCCCGGCGGACATTAACCTCAACCAGGTTCTTGCTCAACTTGAAGAGAATACATTAATCCAAATAAAAGAAAGTCTGGTCTACATTCTCCCCCTGGCTCTCGCAGGGATAACGCTCCATCTCCAGAAAAACCGGATGGTGTGGTAATTATGGCAAACGCGACTGAAATCGTATCAAACCTGACTAATATCACTGCACTAACACCGGAACTTTCTTCGCAAACCCCCCATCTCATCGATATAATCTTTAATCCTTTCTGGATCATTCAAAGTCTTTTCATTTTGATTTTAGCATCGATTATTGTCTGGATCCTGGATCTTGGCCTGAAAATTCTCTCCGAACAACTCGGAACAAAAAGACACATTCTGGCAATGGTTATTCCGGTATTGAAGATCCTCCTCTATTTCGGAGCTCTCTATCTCATACTGTCCCCTCTTCTTCATCTGGGAATTGCTGAATTTGCAGTTCTCTCAGGCCTAATGGGTGCCGGGATAGGATTCGGGCTCAAAGATCTCGTGGCTGACATCGTTGCCGGATTCATTATAATTATTGAGAAACCTTACCAGATCGGAGATAAAATTCAAATCGGTAGCGATTACGGTGAAGTTGTGGATATCGGATTAATACAAACTGTTATAATTACCCCCGGGGATAGCAGAGTCTCAATTCCAAATTATTCAGCCATCAGTAATTCAGTCTCCAGCGCGAACTCCGGGGCATCAGAGATGATGGTTATTACCGATCTGTATATTTCCTATGACTCAGATATTCAGGAAGCAACCCGTCTGCTATCTGAAGCAGTAATCACTTCCCGGTATGTCTATGTATCAGAAACCAGGCCGTATACTATCCTCGTGGAAAATTTACCCCTCTTCCGAAAGATTACGGCAAAAGCATACGTAAACGATCTCAGACATGAATTTATCTTTAAAACAGATATCACCAAACGGGCCTGGGAAACGTATCAGAAAAGTGGAATTAAACCTCCTGAAATTTCTGCAGGAGGATACTGTATCTCATCATCTCTTCTTATATAATTCAGAAAGGAAGACATGATTTTTAGATTCTAAGGGATATTGAAAGAGAGATCACTTCTCTAAAAAGGGAACAATGAAACCCTGAATCGTGACCAGGAAACGGGGTAAAATGATAACCCCCTTATTTACCAAATCGCAGATCGTGTTTCAGTTTTCCATCAATTATCCAGGATATTGTTATTAATCCCCTGATTATTCATCCCCTTTCTTTGTCGCCCCTTTTTTCTTCTTCCCAATCAGTTTTTTCACTTTCTTCAGCCTGAAAATATCCTCGCGTTCCCGCTCCTCGATGGTAAACCGGATGTATTTTGCCTGTTGTTTGAGCTCAGGGATCACGATCTGATCAAGGGCATTGACTCTCCTGCGGTTCATCTGGATCTCATTGCCCAGGCGTCGCAGGGCAGTCTCGGTCTCAGCAAGCCTGATGATGATGTCAAGGGCAGACTCGTACTTCTCGGCGGTCTCATCAATACGCCCGCTTGTTCCGATGATACTGTATCCTCTGCTCATCACGTTGAGCATCACACTCGTCTTCTGGATCACCGGGACCGGCACGCCCATGATGTTCTTCCCGCAGATATCAACGGCAATCTGCCTTTTCGTCGCAAATGATGCTGAACGTAGGGCTACCGGATCATCCACTGCCTGGGCGATGAGCAGGGACCGCTCTGCATCGGCTGCAACGGCCTCGAGTTCTTCCCGTGACTGGGTGAAGTTCACCATGATCCTGAAGAACTCCTGGATCAGGGCTTCCATCTTCTCTTTCAGAAGATCCCGTCCCTGTTCAGCGAGGGCTATCTGCGACCGCTTCCTGATAAGTTCCATCCGGGTCGGATGCACCTGTTCCATGAGTTATCCTGCCTGGTATTTCGGGTGATATTTCTTGATGTACTCAAGTCTGATCCGCTTGAGTTCCTCTTCAGGGAGGAGGGAGAAGAGGTTCCAGGCAAGACCAAAAGTCTCTTCAATACTCCGGTTCTCTTCTCCCTGCCCGATGAACTCTTTCTCGATCCGGTCTGCAAACAGGAGATACTTCCGGTCAAGCTCGGTGAGTGCCTCTTCCCCGACGATGGCAACCAGCCGGCGGAGATCCCGCCCGTAGGCATAGGAAGCATAGAGCTGATCCGCTACGTTGCGGTGATCCTCACGTGTCTTCCCCTCTCCAATCCCCAGGTTCATCAGCCGGGAGAGGCAGGGGAGAGCATCGATGGGAGGATTCACCCCACGTCTGAACTGGTCACGGGATAACACGATCTGACCCTCGGTGATGTACCCGGTCAGGTCCGGAACCGGGTGGGTGATATCATCATCTGGCATTGTGAGGATCGGGATCTGGGTAATTGACCCTTTTCTCCCTTTGATCCGACCTGCCCTCTCGTAAATAGTGGCCAGATCAGTGTACATGTACCCCGGATACCCCCGGCGTCCCGGGATCTCTTCGCGGGCTGTTGAGATCTCACGAAGGGCATCACAGTAATTGGTCATATCGGTCATGATGACGAGTACATGCAGGTCGTGGGTGTAGGCGAGGTATTCTGCCACCGTCAGGGCACAGCGGGGGGTTGCCACCCGCTCAATCGTCGGATCATCGGCAAGGTTCAAAAAGAAGACGACACGCTGCAGGGCACCGCTCTCCTCGAAATCCTTCATGAAGAACGAGGCTTCCTTGTACGTGATCCCCATGGCAACGAACACAACCGCAAACTTCTCTCCTTCTCCAAGTACGGTAGCCTGACGGGCAATCTGGGCTGCCAGCTTGTTTGCCGGAAGACCGGCACCCGAGAAGATCGGCAGTTTCTGACCCCTGACAAGGGTGTTCAGGGCATCGATCGCAGAGATGCCGGTCTGGATGAACTCTGCAGGTTTGTCACGGGAGTACGGATTGATAGGCATGCCCGCAATGTCAAGCCTCGCTTCTGGGATGATCTCAGGTCCCCCGTCACGGGGTTTTCCAACCCCGTTCAGAATGCGCCCGAGCATCCCGATCGACACATCAATATGTGGTGATTCACCGGTGAACTCAACCGTTGTTTTCAGGCTGTCAATCCCGCTCGTGCCTTCGTATACCTGGACAACGGCCATATCACCGGAGATATCGAGGATCTGACCGTTCCTGATCTCTCCATCAGGAAGTGTAATCCTGGCAGTTTCACCAAAAGAGATCCCTTTGGGTCTCTCGACAAAGATGAGCGGGCCGGACACGTAGGTCACGGTCTGGTACCGGGTACTGATCAGGGAGCGTTGCATGAGTTCACCTCCAGGGAATCTGCCTGGATTTTGATCATTTCAACCAGTTCCTGTATGCGGCCCAGATCCTCAAGTTCCTTCATCCTGGCAATCTCATGCCTGACCGGCATGGACAGAAGCGACCGGAGTGGCACACCTCTCTTCATTGCTCCATCCACCACCTCACCATACCTGAGAATAACCTGAAGCATCCAGAACTGCTTGTCAAGCGGACAGAATGAGTCGATATCACTGTACGCACTCTGCTGGAGGAAATCCTCGCGGATCATCCTGCTGACTTCCAGGATTACCTTCTCGCTGTCAGGAAGGGCGTCCGGACCGACCAGTTGGACGATCTCCTGGAGTTCCACCTCTTTCTGGAGGAGATACATCGCCTGATCCCGAACCGATCTCCAGTCACGGGAGACACGGGTGATATACCAGTCCTCCACACTGTCAAGGTACAGCGAGTAACTCTTGATCCAGTTCACGGACGGGAAATGACGCCGGTATGCAAGGTTGGTATCAAGAGCCCAGAAGGTGCCTGCTATCCGGAGGGTATTCTGGGTGATCGGCTCAGAAAAGTCACCACCGGGAGGGGATACCGCCCCGACAATCGTCACGGATCCAAGCCGGTTTTCATCCTTCCCCCCACAGCAGGTCACCCTGCCGGACCGCTCATAAAATGCAGACAGACGGGTGGCAAGGTAGGCCGGGTATCCTTCCTCTCCCGGCATCTCCTCAAGCCGGCCTGATACTTCCCTCAGCGCTTCTCCCCACCGGGAGGTGGAATCAGCCATCAGGCCGACATCGTATCCCATATCCCGGTAATACTCTGCCATCGTAACACCGGTGTAGATCGAAGCCTCCCGGGCAGCCACCGGCATGTTCGAGGTGTTGGCGATCATGATCGTCCGCTCGATCAGGGGATGCCCGGTCCGGGGATCCACGAGCTCGGGAAACTCAGTCAGCACATCGGTCATCTCGTTGCCCCGCTCTCCACATCCGATATAGACAACGACCTGGGTGTCTGCCCACTTGGCAAGCGTCTGTTCGGATACCGTTTTGCCGGTCCCAAACCCGCCGGGAATCATCGCAGTTCCACCTTTGGCAAGAGGGAAGAGACTGTCAAAGATCCGCTGTCCGGTCAGAAGCGGAGTGGAAGGGTCCAGTTTCTTCTTCACCGGCCTTCCCTTTCTGACCGGCCAGCGGTGCATGAGGGTCAGGCCAGTCCCGTCCTCAAGGGTGCAGACAGTCTCCTCGACGGTGAAGCTGCCCGAACCGATCTCGCGGATGATCCCGGCAGCATCAGGAGGAACAAGGATCCGGTGCTCAAGGTTATACTCCGGAACCGTCCCGATAATATCACCGCCTGATACCTGGTCTCCGGTTGCAGCCGTCGCCGTGAACTGCCACTTTTTCTTCCGGTCAAGACCGGGAACCGATATCCCCTTGGAGATAAAATCTCCGCTCTGTGCTGCCAGCTCCGGAAGCGGCCGCTGGACACCGTCAAAGATGGAAGAGAGGAGGCCTGGGCCGAGTTCCACGGAAAGCGGCATACCGGTGTTGATCACCTTCTCCCCGATGGTAAGGCCGGTGGTATCCTCGTACACCTGGATGACGGCATCATCTCCTTCAAGACGGATCACCTCACCGCTCAGCTCGGCCTGGCCCACCCTGACCACGTCATACATTTTTGAGCCCTGCATGGACCCGGCAATGACCACCGGCCCGGAAATCCGGATAATTGACCCCTGGATCATTCTCATCCCCTCATGACGATGTTATACCCGATAGCCCGCTTGAGCAGCTGCTCGATGTAACTCCCCATTGAACCGGTCATCTGCGGAGCCGGTATCGGGATGATCACCGGATGGTAACATCGCTCAATCCTGCTCATCACGGTTTTATCAAGGCAGGCCATGAAATCCTCCCTGACTGCCACGATCCCGATCTCGTCATCATCGATGAACGGGATCAGGATCTTTTCTGCCTCCTGCGGCCCTGTCGCTTCATACACCGTAGCCCCGGCAAGCCGGAATCCGTCACCTGATTCAGGATCGGTGATCACAACGACTTTAAACATAAATCAGCTCCGCCTCCATCTCATCAGGAGTGATCATCGCATTCTTACACCTGGCAATGATCCGCAGGTTGATGATTTCCGTGTACTTTTCCCACAGATATCCGATGATGATCGTGATCGACAGAGGATCTCCCCGAAAAGCCCTGACCCCGTTCATAATGAGGTACTTGTCAAGGGCGTTCTGGTATGCTGACATCCTGATGGACGGTTTTTTCGGGTCACGAAGTTCTGACAAAAACCGGTAGGGGGTTGTTGCAAGATGGGGAAAGAGATCATCCATGGTGGTGGCAGTGAGCATCGCAGCAATCTTCTTCTCATTCAGGACTTTTCCCCCGGCCAGGAGAACACGCCAGGCATCTTCAGGATCAATACCGTCCCGCAGGAGTGTGAAGATGCTCTTGATGTTGGTGACATCGATCTCGGTTGCGACCAGGTCACGGATGATCTTCTCGTCTTCCGACCGCCCGGACACAAGAGCAAGAGCCTGTTCGTAGTAATACTGGTCAAGGGCATACTCAAGGATCACCAGGTCAGACCGCTCACTGAACTCCTCGAAATGCCGGGTCAGGGGATAGGCATACTCGTGTCCCCAGGTTGCCAGCAGGTCGATAACAGCCTTCACATCAGGCTGTTTTACAAGCTCATTCAGGGTTGCCTCATCCAGCTCACCGGCAGGAACCAGGCAGTCATGGATCTCCTGTGGGGCAATATGGACCTTTTTGCCCCTGATAATCGTCTTAATGTTATGAATATCCCATCGGCTGAGAAAGATGTGGACGTACTTCTCTCCTGCATCTCCCCGGACCAGACCGAGAATCTTGCGGCAGGAGCGGATCAGGTTCAGCCGGAGAGCATACTCAATCCCTCTGATTCCGGTAACGGTGACAAATGCCCGCTGGATATCCTCCCGGTACGGGGTATTTTCCAGTTCACTTACCAGTGAATCCATGTCAGGTTTCAGAATCAGGCTGTCCAGCCTGCTGCGATCAAGCAGGAATGAATGCATCCCCCTCACCCGTGCATTCACATATCCGGTATCCATCATCATCCCCCGGTCAGTTCCTGCAGGATATCCATCCGGTACACATCCTTCGCTCTGTCAAGGCGTGATTCAATGGTGTTGTGGACCATGATCCGCTCATCACTACTGCAGACCACAAGTCCTCCGGCTGTCTCAAGGTCAGGCTTGATAATGCCGCTGAACTGGTGATCCTGGATGATGCGGTTGCACAGGTCACGATCCCGTGGATCAATGCGAAAAATGAACTCCTTTCCTCTCACCTCATGGACTGCTTCAGTCAGGAGGCGCTCGAACAGTGCCGGATACCCGGGTTCAGAGCGGATACCGGAGAGCTCTTCTGCGGCTGCATCAAATGCATTATGGAGCAGTTGTTCTTTCACATGGCTTGTGGCAGTCTTCACCTCCTCGGTGGCAAGATAGGTCTGGCGATTCCGTTCAACCTCTGCCTGCCTTACCCGCTCCTCCATCTGCCGGTGTCTGATCTCTGCTGCCTGTTTTTCGGCATCACTGATGATCTCAACAGCCTGCCTGGCTGCACGCTCAATCGTTTCGCGGTTATTCTGTTCTGCAGCCTCCTGCATTGAGCTTACGAGTTCTTCATACACCATATCAGGAAATCACCATTCACCGGGCACCTTTCACATCACCGGATCTGCCAGCCTTTCAGGAATCATCAATACGATGGCTAAAATGCGAATCTGACCCTCACTTAACCATAATAATGATCATGGCGGCAACGACGAACCCGAGAATGACAAGTGTCTCGGGAATTGCTTCAAGCACGATGATGATTCCGGCAGATTCAGGCCTCTCTGCGATTGTCCCGGCTCCTGCAGAGCCAATCTTCGATTGTGCGATACCAGTCGCAATTGCTCCTCCTGCAAAGGCAATTGCTGCGCCAATGGGCACTTCCCAGCCAGTCATGATTATACCTCGTTCTTATCCTTTTTGATGCTTTTAAATATTTCCCCATCTTCTTTTTTAGCACTACACCAGAACATCACATACCTCCACCCCCCCGGAATATCTTTTCTCTTCCAAACGGCTCATATGGCTGGCCTCCACCCTCGTAAAACTTGGAGAAGAACTCCACGATATGCAGCCTCATCGAATGAATCGACGGACTGAACATGGCAAGAGCAATGTTTAACAGATGGAGCAGGACTGCAACCACAACTCCCAGGGCCAGAAAACCCAGTTCACTGCCAAGGCGGTTTGCCACGATCGCAAGGATTACAGAAGCCATCCCGATTGCCATCAGCCTTGAGTAGGACATAATGTTACCCAGAGTTCCCATAATCTCGATCGCTCCGAGAACCCCCCCTCCGTAGATCAGGGTGATGAGCGAGAATACCAGCAGCACGGCTCCGACAAGGCCTGTTACTTCTGCAAGATACCCGGTTACGGTTCCAAGAAGGAGGATAATGGAGACGATAACCCCGATCATCCCACACTTCTCACAAAAATGTCGCATTTTTCTCCTGACTGCTGCGTTATATGCCCCGATAATCAGTCCGAGAAAGACATGAACCGCCCCGATTCCGATCGTCAGAATCAGGAGGGGGATGATCGCTTCGAGCCGGTTCCAGGTGATTCCAAAGAGATGAACCGGATGGAGCCACCCCATGATCTCGGCAAAATCACCAAAGAACTCACCGAACAGGTACCCGAAGATGATCGTCGGGATAGAGGAGATGATCAGGATATTACTAATCTGGCCGAGCCAGGGCTGATCACCGGATTTTTTTCGTAGATACAGGGCAATGGCAAGGATCACGAGCCCGTACCCGATGTCCCCGACGATCAGACCGAAAAAGATGGGGAATGTGATGGCGATGATCAGGGAGGGGTCAAATTCACGGTATGATGGAAGACCTACAAGCTGCATGAAGAACTCAAACGGCTTAACCCAGAAGGGATTGTCATAAAAGACCGGGGCTGTGTCAAGTACTTCAGGGGTGACAGGCAGGACGGTAACCACGACCCGATCTCCAAATGTCTCTTTCAGGATCTTTTTCACCCGTTTCAGGTGTTTTCTGGGGATCCATCCCTTGATAAAGACGGTATAGGCTGTCTCGCCAAACTTTGAGTACGCTTCCATCTCGTCCTGCCGGTCGGCAAGTGTTGTCTGCAGGGCATCAAGCTCGTGATACCACTGCCGGGAGATAAGAGAGAACTTCTCCTGGATGGAAGCGATCTCTTCATTGGCCCGGATCCGATCCTTTTCCAGCTGAATCAGGGACTGATCCAGGGGCATATTGGCATATTCAACGGGTATGCGGACTTCATTGATATTTTTTGAATACAGGTATTCATGGATCCTCTCGGAGTATTTTTTGCTGAATACCGTAATGACAGCCAGGTTCTTCTCGTCAAGATCCTCACTGATCAGCTCAAACTGGTTGCGGGTAATCGCTGAGAAGAATCCTCTGATAACATCGAGGATCTCCAGGTACTCTTTCTGGATGATGAGGATAGTGACCTCAAACCCGTCAAGACGGGGAAGCTGCCGTTCGAGGGGGAAGACTTTCAGAAAGACCTTTTCATACCGGGAGAGCGTGACACTGCGCAGTTCGAGTTCACTTTTCCTTGATTCAAACGTTCTGATATGTGAATCCAGAGAGTTACAGATCACATCAGCCTGGTTGATCATCTCACCGGTCGGCATGTGAGAGTAATTGTCCGGAAAAGCAGGAGATGGAAAGTCACCTGCAGCATCGGCAGGGAGAATCTGCAAAATTCCCCTGATCTTGAGAAGGAGTGATTTTATCTCTTCGATCTGGTGAATATCCCCGTGTTGTGATGATGATACCCAGGGGTAGCGCTCTGAGGCCTCCTGCAGGTGTATGGTTCCGGTCTGGTACAGCGAATTGACTATCTCTGAATATTCCTGTTTCGGGCCTACCACCAGAATATTTTCCATCTTCTGAAGCATTGCTTCACCCGGTAACAAGCGTGATAATCCGCGAAACTGCCTGGGGGATCCGTGAGGTTCCCTGAACCCGTATCCTTTCCGCCTCCTGAACCCCGGCACTTTTCAGACTGCAGATCTCTGCGGAGAGGGTGTCCATCTCCTGATGAAAAAACCTCTCCGCAGCCTCTTTTCCCTCTTTTTCCGCAACATCAAGGATTAATACTGCCTCATTTCGTGATTGAGACAACTGTATCTCTGTCTGACGGATAACCTTTTCTGCCTCCCTCCGAAGGTTTTCTTCCTTTTCTGAAATGATCTCGAGCAGCT
>CAZXRT010000010.1:0-15892 GCA_964642535.1 uncultured Methanospirillum sp. | reverse complement strand
CCGGTGTCACCACCGATGTTGTTGAGACTTCACTCTTCAACGTTGTTGAAGCAGGCGGCGCCCCGGTTGCAGCAGCAACCGAAGCACCGGTTGTTGAGGCAACTGCTGAAGTAACCGAAGAAGCAACGGAAGCACCTGTTGCAGAACAGAATGCAACCGCAGCTGCAGAACCGGCTGTTGAAAAGAACGCCACTGCATAAGCGATAAGGAATAGGCAATCTCCGGGATCTCCCGGAGATTCTTATTTTTCTATCTCTCTGGCTGATTACAACCCGTTACCGGGATTTGAATCAATAGAAGCCAGATCTATTCTGATCCGTTCTGTTACGTTGTAGCCACAGAATTTTAGCTGATTATTCGCTTGTAGCGTATACAACCCGCTACGCCGATGTCACCCAGCAGGAGATCTTTCTTTGGGCAATCCGGGTTCCCACACACCCAGACGAGGATACGACAAATCCGCAATCTATCTGTCAGGAACACATCTCATCGGTTTCTTGCGAACCAGTGCCTGCATATTCAGAACCAGGGATGATGTATTCAGGTATTCATGCACTGAGCAGCAGTATTCCCCGATTGACAGAATGAAAAAAAGGAAACCAATTCGTTGCAACGGAAGAGATGAAGCGGATAAACAGGGTATCAGGGAATACAGGGTGATGAACATCAGATGGATGAGAAATCCGGATTTCCTATCCTGGAAAAAAAGAGAAATCGTTCCTTACCAGAACATCCGGGTTGCGTTTGGGTCAATCGGAGCTATTTTTCCCCGTGTGCAGGTCTGATTGTCTGCATCGTAGCACTCCTTTTTCCCGCATGGTTTCAGGTTTCTGTTCTTTCCATCATATACCTGTCCAAGACAACAGCTCTGAATATCAGGATTATAACAGGTGTCTCCACATTTTTTCCACCTCAAACCTTCATAGATCTTACCCATGCAACAGGTCTGGGTGGTCAGGTTGTAGCAGGTTCCTCCACATATTCCCCATTTCAGACCGTCATACGTCTTTTTCTGACAACAGGTCTGGGTGGAAGGATTGAACGTTCCATTTCCACACTCAGGGAAACAGGGACCATCGGTCACCTTCTTGGAGCAGCAGGTCTGGGTATCCATGTTGTAACAGGAATCACCACATTTCGAATACCGTGTCCCTTCATACACCTTTCCCTGACAGCACGACTGATACTCAGGATTATACGTGGTCCCCCCACAGTCCACAAGTTCTGTATTAGCAGCAAACACCATGGCTGCTCCGGCAAGAAGCACGAAGAGAAACCCACCAGCAAGGAGGAGCAGATATCGACTCATACCTAACCGTTCTCAATACTACCAGATAGTCTTTCTACCTGAGTGGGGCCTGGTTCAGCAGGTCTTTAAATGATTTCTTCCCATACTTTTCACCGGAAAGGAGGCACCATAGACCATGGATCATTGTCATAACCACCCCGATTCTGAAGGCGATTTTCAGTGCAGAGCCTGTGGAAAGCAGTTCTGCCAGGATTGTATCCATGAACATACCGGGATATGCCATGGCTGCGTATATAAAGGAGTCGTGATTATCATCATCATCATGGTCATTGTCTCATATACGGTCTGGTTCGGACTGTTCTGATGGTGACCAAGACTGAATACAGGGGATACACCCGGGCTTCACACATGAGACAGAAAAAAGGCAGATGAAGAATGAGCGAGACAATAGCCACAAAAACAGCATTACTTGTGATGGGATGTCCGAAAGTGCCGGTACAGACAAGCCTTGTTCTGTACCTGGCGGGAAGACTGAAAAAAGCAGGGATTCACACGATTATTGCCGGAACACCTTCTGCCCGGCAATTGATCCGGGTGGCAGATGTTGAAGGACACTATATTGACGTGATGAAAGATCTTGATCAGGTCATCGGACTGCTCGCTGATGGGAAGGAACAGGTTACTTCCAGCTATGTGTATATTCACAATGACGCCGGAGTCAGTTATGCTGCAACCATTCAGGCTATCACAAATGCACCGGTGACTGCCATCATCTTCGGAGAGGAGGCATTACAGATCGCTGATGAGATCACCTTCCCCTGTCAGATCATTGCTGAACCTGCCACCCATAACCCCATGCCCATCAAGAAGAAGATAGAGGAGGCAGCACCATGGGATGTTTAGAATCCCTCCCCTATGAAGTGGTCCTTGCAAAAATTTCTTTCAAGGAAGCACGGGAATACCTTTCACGCTACCCCGAGAAGTATGATGTCGAGCCGGGATACCAGATCTTTGATGTCAGAATCATCGGAGTGCCTCCTATCAGAGTGGCAGTTGACGGGGATGCAATCCTGTTCCCCTTCACCAAACCCTGTCATGGAACATTCCTGATCCGGGTTGCCGATGGAAGGGATGAGATCGAGAAACTTCGGAAAAAATCGCAAAATACACGCAAAAATTAAGATGAGGCCGTTTGTCCAGGTAAATGTGGCAGTATCTGCCGACGGGAAACTCTCAACGCGGGAGAGACGGCAGGTAAAAATATCAGGTCCTGACGATTTTGACCGTGTTGATAGAATCAAGGCAGATGCGGATGCCATAATGGTCGGAATCGGGACCATTCTTGCCGATGATCCATCCCTGACAGTAAAATCACCGGAACGGATCAGGGAGAGGAACACGACAGGAAGACCCGATCATCCCATCAGGATCATCGTAGACAGCAGGGGGAGGACTCCGCCTGATGCGAAAATCCTCCATAAAGGACCAGGCAGGAGGATAATCGCGGTTTCCAAGGCAGCCGGAGAGGAGCAACGAAACCACCTCAGTCATTATGCTGACATCATTGTATCCGGTGAACATGAAGTCGACCTTGTGGAGCTGCTTGATGAACTCGGAAGACAGAGCATCCGGCGTCTCATGGTCGAAGGGGGAGGAACCCTCATTGCAGGTCTGTTCAGATCCGGTCTGGTCGACCAGCTCAGCATGTTTGTTGGAAATATGGTAATCGGTGGCAGTACAGCCCCGACTCTGGCAGACGGAGAAGGGTGGATGAAAGAGGACGAGTTTACCAGGCTCCGGCTGGATACCGTAATGCCCATGGATCAGGGGGTTCTGATCAACTGGAGAGTCTGCCGATAATTGTCTGATTTGAAAACTGGAGGTTTTCCAAGAGATATCTGCACCATTAAGGATAGCAATCCATGCAGAACCGGCTTGCTTATTATCTTTTACATGCAGTATATGAGTACCACATCACGGGGGATCAATATGGACGGTTCGATTTTTATCGTGGAAGATAATCCGGTCATCAATGACCTGATATCCTGGCGCCTGACAGAACTGGGATTTCATGTCATCGGATCTGCCGAAGATTATCAGGGTGTGATGGAGAAATTGTCTCAGTATCCGAGAGATGAACTCCCCCATCTCATTCTGATGGATATCAACCTTCCCGGGGATACAGACGGGATAATGGCTGCGACAGAAATCCAGGAAAAATACCAGATCCCGATTGTATACATCAGTTCCCTGATGGACGATGATATCATGGAGCGGGCAAAACTGACCAAACCCCGCGGATATATCGTAAAACCGTTTACCGACAACCAGCTGAAGGCCACCGTCGAGATGGCTCTACAGCAATAAATGTAAAAAAAGGTCAGAGCATTTCCACAAAATTCTTCAGAATCTTCAGTCCATAATCCCCGCTTTTCTCAGGATGAAACTGTGTCCCCCATGCGGTTCCATTCCGGATCGATGATGCAAACCGGTTGATATAGTCAGTCTCCGTGAGGCGGTACTGCTTGGGTGTGTCTGCCCAGAATGAATGAACAAAATACATATACGCACCTGAGGGTATCCCGCTAAAGAGAGGATCGTCCTCCCGTGAGAATGCTATCTGATTCCAGCCCATATGGGGGATCTTATATCCGGGTGTTGCCGGAAACTGTCGCACGATGCCGGGGATAAGACCCAGTCCGGCGTGAATGCCATGTTCTTCGGACGCATCCATCAGCATCTGCATCCCCAGGCAGATACCCAGCACCGGCACCTGTCCCTGCGCTTCACAAAGAACTGCCTGCAGGTCTGAAAGGTGTGCCATGGCCTCATGAAACGCCCCGACACCGGGAAGGATTATCCCGTCAGAAGACCGGATAGAATCGATATCCCCGGTTATTTCTACCGAACCACCAACCTTCTCCAGGGCTTTAAACACACTTCTCAGGTTTCCAATTCCATAATCAACAATCGTTATCCGGCTCATAGATCCCTCATTCCCGATGCTGCCTTTTCCCGCCTGTCATGGCATCATGCCGGGAAAAGGACTCCGGTTCTTCTGTCCGGCCCTCTCCCCTGACCCGCCATAACCCGTCTCTCATCCACGATTCGGGAAGGCCATGTGATACCCTCCATGCCTCCATCTTCTCTTCCCACCCTTTCCAGAGATCCGGAACCCGTTCCTTGATCTTTTCGAGTGCAGCCATATCACTTGCCGGGCACATATAACATCCCATCCGGTCAACACCATGGCTATACATGGTATTGTAGGGTGCTTTCTCTCTGAAGATATAGAGCCACACATGCATCGCAGTCCAGGTATGAATCGGGGCAAGACAGATCTGGTTTTTGACAAAGGCATTCCTCCAGACCCGGGGATTTTTCATCCGTGAAAATGATTCATATTTCCGCTGTCCGACAAAGGAAACGCACTCCTTCCAGGTTGCCTCAATATATTGCCTGAGGGGTTCTAGTTTGGCAGCCTTGCAGCACCACCGGCAGTCCACTGCAGGAGGTCCCTGCTTCTCAAATTCAGACCAGAAACCATCTTTCGAATCGGCGATGAAGCACTCGAGATCATATCGATCTTTGACAGCCTGAAGATTCTCATACGTCTGAGGAAACTCCATCCTGGTATCGATGAAGAGGATCGGCAGCTTTTTGTAGGTATTCATTACCACAAGCAGGGTTGCAAGACTGTCTTTTCCTCCTGAATAGGATACACTCATCGGAAGGTTTTCAAACTGGCCGATATTTTCTGTGATAAACTGCCGGGTTGCGTTTTCCGCACGTTCAAGGACATCCCGGTTGGCTGCAACCACTTCATCCCAGCTGGCCATGCCCGGGACGTACCGGGAGGGGACGTTCTTCCTGGTCCTGACGACCTGACCTCTCCCAAGGATTTTTGCATCAGCTGCACTCACCCGCATCCTGCCAACTCCGACACACTCACCGGCCCTGGTCATCATGAAGACCTCGTCCCCTTCCTGAATCCGGGGATCACATTCAACAAATCCGGGAGCCAGAAGACTGGCTCCTTCCCGGATTGATGATGCAGCTCCCTCATCAACGATGATATAGCGTTTTGACGGAGTCTGAATCCGTGCAGCTTCAGGCCGGGGCAGAGCTTCCCATTGGGATGAGCCGGGAAGATAGCGAATTGCTCCGACAACAGCTCCGCCAACGATGATCTCATCCATCCGGTCCTTGTCAGGTACCTTGTTCACCAGGGCAATGGACCCATCAGGAATGAGAGTGATTCCAAACTGTTCCTCAAACAGATGATTGATAAACACAATGTCATCCGGAAACGCCGGTCGGGCGTCCCCCGGGGGAGTTACCGGCACCGAACGAGTTTCAGCACCGCAGGCACATTTGGGTGCCATTACCGGGGCATGACAGGAATCACACCAGTGCAGGAGAATTTTGCCATGATACAGTCCACCCATGTCTTCCTTATCATGTGCTTTCATTCATACATACCGCTTATGGAACACCCAAACCATGGAAAATTCTCGGCCAAATCAGAAAATAAACCACAAAACAATTATACAAAGACTTATATCGTGATCGAATCCACCTTCTACTACTATCACGATTTAACATGAGGTTTGGAGACGATGTGGCAGGGATCTGCTGGAAAAAGGGCCGGGAGCGGGTGATGACGTGAGATCGTTCCTGGTAACTGCATTGCTCGCTTTTCTGTTTTATCTCCTGCTGGTTGCAGGTTCAGGTTCTGTTCTGGTATGGTCAGCAGAAGAGATAGGAGCCGGGATCATCATTGCGATAGGAACCGGGATCATCGCCCGCAGGGTTCTCTGCCGTAATGAATGCTATCGAACCGCGAATCCCCTGAGGTGGATTCTCCTTGCAGTATATATCATCGGTCCGTTCTTTATCGAACTGACCAAGGCAAATCTGGATGTTGCCTACCGGGTGATTACAGGGAGAATCCGTCCCGGAATCATCAGGCTGAAATCAGGGATGGAAAGTGATTTTGCCCTTCTGATGCTTGCGAACTCCATCACCCTGACCCCGGGAACCCTGACGGTGGACGTGGATGAGAAGACCAATGATCTCTTTATCCATATGATAAACATCGATGAGATAACCGAGAAAAAGACCGCACTTGAAGCAAATGAGATATTCTCGTACATGGATCTGCCAAAGTGGATCCGGAGGATTGCGCAATGATGGAATATTTCCTTCTCGGGGCCATAATTCTGACAATCCTGATGATAGGTGCCATGATCAGGATCATCCTTGGCCCTTCCATCACTGATCGAGTGGTTGCGGTTGATGCCATCAACACGATGACTATCGCTGTCATGATCCTTCTTGCGGTATATTACCAGCAGCTGATCTTCATTGATGTTGCTATCGTGTACGCCCTGCTCTCCTTTATCTCAACATTATATATCGCCAGGTACGTAGGAGGTGAACTCTGAATGATTGCACAAACCCTGATTCTCATCTGTATCATGGTGGGTCTTGTATTCAACATGCTTGGGGTCATCGGGCTCATCCGCTTTCCTGATGTATACACCCGCATGCATGCATCGACCAAGGCAACCACCTTTGGTTCGATCTTCCTCTGTCTGGGAGTCATCATCTACGGGATTGCAACTCTCATCGGGACAGGTGACATGCAGTACCTGATGCTGATTCTGCACACGATCCTGGCCGTCTTTGCCCTGGCAATCACGAATGCAGTCGGTGCCCATGCCCTGGCACGGGCTGCCCACCGGAGCGGACAGATGCCGACACCGGGAGTTGTTGATCGTCTTGCGGAGGCAGACCTATGATTGAAATCATCCAGATCATTGTCCTCATCGGGATCATTGCCACGGCAGTGATGATCGTCAAACAGAGAGATCTCATCGTTGCCGCGGTAATCTTTGCTGCCTTCAGTTTCCTTCTCTCTGTTGAATTTTATCTTCTGCAGGCTCCCGACGTTGCGATAGCAGAGGCTGCTGTCGGAGCAGGTATCTCAACAGCCATTTTTGTCATCGCCATCAGAGGAACACACCAGACCGAGGTATCCGAATGAGACAGGCACTCATCTGGGCCACCCTGCTGGTACTTGCCCTGGCTTTTCTCTATGTGGGAGTCAGCCTCCCGTTCGGTACCCCGCAACACTCAGATATGGATGATTATTTCATCGCCCACGGGCAGGAACAGACCGGAGGGAATAATATCGTCACCGATATCGTCTTTGATTACCGTGGATTTGACACTCTCGGAGAAGCCTGTGTTCTCTTCACGGCGGTAATGGGAGTTGCTGTGCTTTTCAGACACCGTAAAAAGGAGGAAGATTATGAGTATGAGTAAGATTGTCCGGGCTGCGGCAGAATTCCTCTTCGTGTTCATCTTCGTCTTTGGCTTTTACATCGTCCTCCATGGCCATCTCACCCCGGGGGGAGGATTTCAGGGAGGCGCAGTAATTGCAACCGGGTTCATTCTCCTCTTTGTAGCCCACAAGATAGAGGATATCACGGCGGTTTTCTCAAAGATATCATTTCAGAATAGTGAAATCCTTGGGCTTTTCCTCTTTATCGGGACAGCCCTGATAGCAATCGGACTTGGAAGCACGTTTTTTATGAATTACCTCGCCGGAGCCGGAGGACTCTTTGGCCAGACGATTCCCTACGGAGTGAACGGAGGGTTTTTGAATTCAGCCGGAACCATCCCGGTCATGAATATTGCAGTGGGTCTTGAGGTGCTTGGCGGGCTCTCTATCATCATCGTGTATATGACCAGCGGGCTGAAGATGCTGGAGGAGGGAGAATGATTCCATTCATTGATAACTTCCCGTTCATCACCGTTGCAATCGTGGTGATGCTCGGGATATTCACCATCCTGAAAAGCAGGGATCTGATCAAGATTGTCATGGGCCTGTCCATCGTCGAAGCGGGAGTGAATCTCTTCCTGATCACTATCGGATACCGGTGGGATAGCATCGCCCCCATCTTTACCAGCGCTCCATCACTTGAGATGGTTATGCCTACCGTTCAGGCACTCACGCTGACCAATATTGTAATCGGGGTTGCAACACAGGCACTGATACTCTCACTGGTCATGACCATCTGGCGGTATTACAAAACCGTTGATGTCAGAAAGGTGAACAAACTGCAGGGGTGAGTCATGGATATCATAATGAATAACCTTCCGGCGCTTCTTATCGCACTCCCAATTCTGGGAGCCATCCTCACTCCGATCATCTCCCGGTATGGTGATGCTCTCAGGGACGGGTGGGTAGTGCTCATCACCCTGCTCACATCCCTTACCTGTCTGCTGACATCATTCCAGGTCCTTTCGAAGGGCAGTATCGTCTATACCTTCGGTGTTCATTCCGTCAGCCAGGTGATTCCTCCGGATTCAGGTGGAATTCCGGTCAGGATTATCTTCACCATCGATGCAATGAACGCATTTATGCTGATCATTGCAGCCATCGTCGGATTTGCAATCGTCCTCTATTCAATCTCTGGAAAGTCACGCCTTTCAGGGAAAGAAGGATTTTATGCCCTTCTCTTCCTCCTGATTGCCGGGGTCAACGGGATGATTGCAACCGGGGACATGTTCAACTTCTTTGTCTTCCTTGAGATCAGTTCCCTGGCAGGAGCTGCCCTCGTTGCGTTCCGGGTTGACCGGGGAGTTGCTGCCGAGGCAGGCCTGAAATATGCAGCTCTTTCCACGATAGGCGGTCTGATGTTCCTGTGCGGGGTGGCTCTTTTACTTGCCCAGTACAATTCGCTGAACATGGCAGTCCTTGCCTCGCGAATCCAGATGACTCCGCTGGACATCATCGCATTTGTTCTCTTCTTTGCCGCCCTTGCGATGAAATGTGGTGCCGTTCCGATGCACTTCTGGACACCGGACTCATATTCGATGGCACCTTCTGCTGTTACCGCCTTTCTCGTGGTTTCCAGTCAGGCAAGCCTGTATGGTCTGTTCAGAATCAGTTATACTCTCTATGGCGGTGTCCTGAACACCACGACTGTAGGATGGGTGATCATCATCCTCGGTGTCCTCTCCATGTTTGTCGGGGTTACGATGGCCATCCCGCAAAAAGATGTGAAACGTCTCATGGCATACCATGCAGTCTCGCAGACCGGGTACATGCTGTTAGGTGTCGGTGTCGGTCTTGCCGCCCTCTCAACACCCTGCCTGCTCAACAGCGTCGGATTGCCGGCACTTAAGGGAGGGCTCTTTCATATCATGAATCATGCCCTGTACAAAGGTCTGCTCTTCCTGACCGCAGGAGTTATCTTTTACCGCTGCGGTACCCGGAACCTCAACCAGCTGGGAGGACTCGGCCATAACATGAAATGGACAATGCTCTTTTTCATCATCGGCGCCCTCGCAATAGCCGGCATTCCCCCGTTCAACGGATTTGCATCAAAACTGCTCATCTACGAGTCTGTCTTCATGTTTAATCCGATCCTCTCGGTCATCGCCATGGTGGTCAGCATCCTCACCCTTGCCTCTTTTGTCAAGGTCTTTCACTCGATGTTCATGGGACCGCAGCTGCCTGAATACAAGGATGTTCAGGAGGCTCCCCTCCCGATGCTCATCGGAATGGGAATCCTTGCATCCCTGGTCATCCTCTTCGGCCTCTTTCCCCAGCAGGTACTGGACATTATCGTCGCCCCGGCAGCGACTGCCCTGGTTGATCATGCCGGTTATGTGCATGCTGTCCTCGGAGGTGCCTGATGATAGACGGCCTCACCCTCCATACCGGATATGGGAGTTGGAATGCGGTATTCTATGTCATCGCCCTTATCGTCACCCTGATCATCGGCTGGATAATCTGGCGGCTCGGGCGGTCTGATTATAATACCGGAAAGGAAGCAACCGCACCGTTTCTTTCTGGAAACAAGGAGCCGGAAAAGGAAGCGGTTCACATCAGGGCTTCAAACCTGTACTGGGGGTACACCGATGCCCTTGCCGGGTACTATCATCTCGTCAAACCTCTCCACACCGGCAATATCGCAGATTATATTCTCGCCTACCTCTCGGTAACAGCCCTGCTCATCATTGTGGTGGTGATATTCGGATGAAACTCTCTCCATCTTTTAAACGATCCCTCTGGGTCTTCCATATGAACACCGGCTCATGCAATGGATGTGATGTCGAGATCGTCGCCACTATCGCCCCCCGGTATGATCCAGAACGGTTCGGTATCAAACTGGTCGGATCACCCCGGCATGCCGATGTTCTTCTCGTCACCGGCCCGGTGACGAAGACCATGGCTGAAAAGGTGAAACGTGTCTATGAACAGATGCCAAAACCAGGAGTTGTCCTCTGCATCGGCAGTTGCGGCCAGTCAGGGGGAGTCTTTTATGATTCCTACAACCTGGAAGGACCACTCGACCAGGTCATCCCGGTTGATGTATATGTCCCGGGATGTGCTCCCCGGCCTGAGGCGATCATCTACGGCGTTGTACAGGCGATAAAAAAACTTGAGCGGCTTGAACAGGAGGCATCAGCATGAGGGCAACAATGACACCACAGCAGGTCGCTGACCATTTCACCGGAAAATTCGGAGCCATTATCTCTGATATCAGGGTTATTGAATGGGGTGAGGGAGCAAAGAAAGTCCCGAAAAAGTCAGTCTGGATGAGAGTGCCCAGGGAGGGTATCGTGGAAGTGGTGAGGGAACTGACAACCATCGATTACCCGCACCTCGGTGTGATCTCAGCCGTTGATACCGGCGATCAGATAGAACTCCTGTACCACATGCAGATCTTCTTTGGTGGTGAACACGAGGAGATCGAGATCACCTTCACCGTCCCGGTCCCGAAAAGCGATCCACATGTCCCGACAATATCAGAGATTATTCCCGGGGCAGTGTACACCGAACGGGAAAAACAGGATATGATCGGGATCATCGTTGATGGAATCCCGGATAAACGGCGTATTTTTCTCCCAGCCGACTTCCCGGACAATGTTTACCCGTGGCGTAAGGATGAGAAAGGAATCCCTGACTCCATGATAAAGGACCTCTGGAAAGTGGGAAGACCACAGGACAGGCCATCCCCTGCAGTGAAAATCATCGAAAAACCGGAAGTGCCGTCTGATAAACCGGCACCGGGTGCCGCAACATCACCGGAGAAAACTTTGGATAAACCGGAGGGGGAGCAATAATGGCAGGAAAACCTTCATATGATCTTCCCATCGGGCCGATCCATCCGGCACTCAAGGAACCGATCAACTTCACGATGAAGATGAACGGGGAAGTGGTGGAAGAGGTGGACTTTGCTCCCGGCCGTGCACACCGGGGGATCGAGTGGATGGGGATGCGGAGAAATCCGGTCCAGATCCTTCATCTCTGTGATCGGATCTGCGGCATATGCGGAGCAGCCCATGCCCTTGCCTTTGCCCAGGCGATCGAACAGATCGCACAGGTCGAAGTACCGGACCGTGCATATTACATCAGAACGATCATCGCAGAATTTGAACGGATCCAGTCCCACCTCCTCTGGGCAGGGGTCGCTGCTCACGAACTCGGGTTTGATACCCTCTTCCACCTGGCCTGGCAGGTCAGGGAGGAGTCTGTTGATATCATCGAGTACCTTACCGGAAACCGGATCAACTACGGGATCATGATGATCGGAGGGACCAGGAGAGATATTACTCCTGACATGTTCCCCCGGATCGAACAGGCCCTGCAGTACTACGAGGATATCTTTGACAAGATGGGCAATCTCTTCCTGAATGACAAGACAATCCAGATGAGATGCCGGAACACCGGCGTTCTGTCCCGGCAGCGTGCTTTGGAGCTCGGAACGGTCGGTCCGACCTCACGGGCATCAGGTCTGAAGATGGATGTGCGCAAGGATTCCCCATATGCTGCATATGGCGATTTGGACTTCGATGTTATCCTTCCTGATGTATACGGGCAGGAGACGGTCGGAGATGTGTATGACCGGATCGTGGTCAGGCTCTTTGAGATCCCGCAATCGGTCAATATCATCAGGCAGTGTATGAAACAGATGCCCGAAGGTCCGGTCCTTGCAGAGGAAAAGTATGCAAAGATGCTGATGGGACTAAAAAAGGCTGCGGGAGAATCCTTTGGCAGGGTTGAAGCGCCCCGGGGTGAAGACATTCATCATGTCAGAATGAATGGGAAACAGGAGGCTCCGGAGATGTGGAAGGTGAAGGCATCCACGTACTCAAACCAGATGGCCTGGGTTGATATCCTGAAAGGAGAACAGATCGCAGATATCCCGATCATCGTCGCATCCATCGATCCCTGTATGTCATGCACCGACCGGGTAGCCATTGTCAGACAGGACGGGGATGCAGGACTGCTAACCAAGGAAGACCTTCATCGCCTGTCAGTTGAGAAGACCCGGAGGATGCAGGAATGAGTGGAGCTCTTCTCGCAGCGGTTGCCGGAACAGTCATCGTAACCTTCTTTGGAGTGGTGGCGGGCTTGTTTCTCATGGGAATAGACAGGATTTGTGCAGCCCGGATGCAGATGAGGCAGGGGCCTCCCCTTGTACAACCATTTATTGATATCAGGAAACTGCTCACCAAGCAGTCAGTGATTCCGGCCAACGCAATTCCCTTTGTCTTCAATGCAGCTCCCATCATTGCATTCGCCTCAGCAGTGATGGTTCTTCTCTATATTCCCATTGGCAGCATCAATCCGGCAGGAGCCCTGATTCCGATGGTGAGCGAATGGGGGGACCTGATCCTTATCATGTACCTTCTGACGGTCCCTGCCCTTGCGATGGTTGTCGGAGGGTTCGCCTCCGGATCCCCGTATGCAAGCATCGGAGCCCAGCGTGAGATGGTCACGATGATCGCATATGAGTTTCCCCTCGCGATCGCGATCGTTGCCATCGCCTGGCGTCTTGCACTGGCCGGGTTTGCTGATCCCTTCTCCGTTCTCACCCTCGCTTCGACTCCAATCTGGTCAGTCGTCGGGCCTGTCGGATTCATTGGATGCATTATTCTTCTTCTGGTCCTTGCATGGGTAACCCCGGCAGAACTCTCCCGGGTACCCTGTGATACCCCTGAGGCGGAGACCGAACTGTGCGGGGGTCTGCTGGTGGAGTACTCAGGACGTAACCTGGCACTGTTCACCCTCTCAATGGCTGTGAAAATGGTAGCCATGACCGGCCTTACCGTGCTCCTCTTCTTCCCCTGGAACCTCTCTCCTGCCCTCGGTCTCTCAGGAGTAATCGCAGCGGCAGCAGATCTGATCTTTTTCCTGGTAAAGATCATCATCGTCACCTTTATCTCTGTCTCGCTGATCCGGGTCTCGATGGCCAGGTTCAGGATCAACACGGTCGTGACGCTGTACTGGGGATGGCTGACTGCAGCAGGTCTTATCGGGATGGGGCTGATCATCCTTGACGGAGTGATCACCGCCGGGGGGTGCCTCACATGATCCGGCTCCCCTCTATCCCGCTGGTTCTCCGCCAGCTCATGCGAAAACCGGCAACCAACTTCTTCCCTGCAAAAAACCTCCCGCCATCAGTGACAGGGTTTCTCAAGGCAGTTGAAGGAGGCAGCGCAACGATTCATCCACCGGTGTCTGCACCCTCCGGTTTCAGGGGGAAGATCGTATACGATCGGGATACCTGCATCGGATGCAAAATGTGTATCAGAGTCTGCCCTGCAAATGCAATTGAATTCCTCCCTGATACCAAGAGGATCAGGATATGGATCACCCAGTGTATTTTTTGCAGCCAGTGCAATGATGTCTGTCCAAAAGACTGCCTCCATATGTCAAATGACTTCCTCCTCGCAACAGAAAACCGGTACGAGGAAGGTATGATCGTTGAGTGATCTCTGCTCATACCCAGTCATGAGAACGCGCCATCCGGCGAGGGTTTTCTTTTTTTTAAATCCTGACATGCTCACCCTTTTTGATAAAAGGAGATAGATACAGGGGTTAACCTCTTCGTGTCCCTTCTTTTTTCTGCATCATCCGATCCAGAACCCCGGGAGGGGGGATTGCCTGAAAGTAACTTCCCATACGCTTTTTTCCACTTAGGGATTATTCAGAGAATATTTCGTTTAAAAAACATAATTTTTCAGGCAAAACCAACAGTGTGTCACAGTCTGGCGGCCATATATGAAATGGGTCAGCATATTGCCGCTTTCCGGAATAAACCCAGAATAATCGCAGAAATGAAAAAAGGGCTGATCATAATCTTAATATGATCGAATCACCGGATGTTACATCAGGTGACAACACATGCCGATCCCCCCGATCATTGTTCCAGGTTCGATCACCCCGTACCTGGCATGCTCACCGCTGATTGCCTGTACCCATCCGGCAGTCAGATTGCGGGCACGCGAACTGATTCACGACGTTGATACTGAAGAAGACCAGATCCTCCGCCTCTACACATTTGTCAGGGACACGATCGGTCATTCTGTTGACAGCGGACAGACACGACTCGTCTGGAAGGCACCCCAGGTGCTTTCTGCCGGACATGCACTATGTTTTGGAAAGTCACACCTCTTTGTGGCTTTCTGCAGAGTGGTAGGAATACCGGCAGGGCTCTGTTACCAGCGTCTGAAAACTGAGGATAATTCCTATGTCCTGCACGGCCTCACCGCAGTCTGGATTGAAGATGAAGGCAGGTGGATCAGGTTAGATGTGAGAGGGAACAAACCAGGCATTGAAGCCCGGTTTAACCCGGCAGGCGAAGAGCAGATCGCCTACCCCGAGATGAAGGATCCCGGAGAATGGCTTGATCCCACTATCTATGCCGAGCCGTGGGATGCAGTGATTCGTCTGTATGAGAACACCCAGGATGTCAGTTCATTTATCCAGGCATCTGCACAGATACACGCACCTCCACGCCATCCCCACCGGGCCACCACTCCTTCCCCGGTACCGGTCTGAAATACCGGGCTGTTACCGGTGATAGGGAAGTCCGCGATTAATGGCAAAGGCCCGATAGATCTGTTCCATAAGAATAAATCTGGCCACCTGGTGGGGAAAGGTCATTTGAGAGAGGGAGAGGAGCAGGTCAGACCGGCTCCTCACTTCTGCCGATAACCCATGCGGACCTCCGATGAGGAAAGTTATCTGGTGGGGCCCGTGGATCTCCCACTTTTTCATCATGGCTGCAAACGCCTCACTGCTGACCATCTTTCCCATCGGATCCAGGGATATGCGCAAGCCCGAAGAGTCCGCTACTTTGAGAAGGCTGATTCCTTCACGGCTGCAGGCTTCATCGATGGCTCCCGTCGATGCATGGGCCCGTACCGGTTCTTCCGGGATTTCAGTAATGTGCATCGTACATACTGAAGAAAGTCGTTTCAGATACTCGGCAATCCCGTCACGAAGGTAAGGTTCCTTGATCCTTCCAATGGCTGCCACATGAATCTGCATAATCTTCCCAGCCCATCTCTCTGTCCCCTGACCTGAAAAGATCCCTGTTCATAACCCATATCAACAGAATACCCCCCAACGATATCCATGAAATCAGAACTCAGTCCGGGAGATGACGCACCGGATTTTTCATTACCTGATCAGAACGGGAGGAACCGTTTTCTGGCAGAGTTCCGGGGATCACACCTGGTACTCTACTTCTATCCCAGGGACAATACCGCCGGCTGCACGGCTGAGGCACTCGCTTTTACGGAAGTATACGAAGAAATGAACGAAATGGG
>CAZXRT010000009.1:0-16743 GCA_964642535.1 uncultured Methanospirillum sp. | reverse complement strand
CCGGGGATGATATGAACATCCCGGATTACCCCGTCATCGGATCCGAGAAGGGCAGCAAACTCCCGGGGATGTGCTTCACGACCCATTGCAAGAAGGAGTGCAATCGAGCCTGCAGATATTCCTCTGATATTCATGGGTTTTCTAAAGACCTGTTCCTCATTATTGGTCTTCATTATTCATGGATTATTCCCCCCCGATCATCAGAACGGGCCGTCCTGTTCGAAGCTCCGGCCAAACCGGATCGCCAGTTCTGCCTTGCGCAGTTCACTGCCCAGGTAGCCGGCATGATCGAGGAGGGATACCCCGTCCTGTTTCAGAAGGGTGTACAGGACATCCTGCCAGCGTCTTCCCCTGACTGCCTCCCCGTTCCTCACCGCGACAATCCATCCGTCCTCAATCCCGATCCTGAAGTTCCCTTTTGGATCATAGCAGATCTCATCAGGCATCGGGTCTGCCTCAATGACTGACTGGTATTCCAGCGGCGGCTCTCTGCGTCTTCGTTTCTCCTTGATGCAGAAGAGATCAACTCCGAGATCCTTGGCATAGGGCCGGCTGCCGGTGAGAACCATCATCCCGGTAGCCCGTCGCATCTCGGCAACCGAACCCCTCGTCTTGTCACTATGTTCACTGCAGAAGATGACTGAGGCCTGCAGTTCATGGGCCATGGCGGCCAGCAGGGCATTTACTCCGATCGAATCAGCATCGATGAGTTCGGTAACATTTCCTGCTCCAAAGAAGAGAGGGCAGGAGGGATGAGAAAAACCGGACAGGGAACTGACCAGGCCTGACCCTGCCGGCTGAAGGATGGGGTCTGCTATCATCCTGGTGATCCCCAAAAGCGATGCCTGCCGGATCGCTTCAGAAAGACTGCTTCCTTCAGGGATTATGACTGCTGCGACACTGGAATCGGCAACTGCAGGCCCTGCCTGTGTCAGGTTTCCGGCATGCAGAGAGAGGATCAGGTCTGCCCTGAAGAGAGCGGCCCGGATCAGGTCCGGGCTCTGGGTGTCTGCAGCAAGCGGGCCGGGAAGATCTTCGAGCTCCTGAAACACCCGTTTCACGTCAGCAGGTGTTGCGTCAAATCCAAACCCGAGATCCACGATATCTGCACCATCTGCAAAGAAACGTTCCACCCTCCTCCTGATATCAGGATGATGATGGGCATCCATGATCTCTGCAAGGACTTTCATCCGTGATCCGCCTCCGATCTTCACTCCCCGGATGGAAAAAGATGGAATAGCCTCCTCCTCCAGTCTTCGGATCTGTTCTGCAGCCTCACGTGCCCGTTCGCGGACCAGGAGATCATCAGCAGGGATATCCCGTGAGAGTTCGATCCTGTCAAGCAGCCTGAGTATCATCCCGAGATCTGCAGCATGCCGTGGTCCCCGGTATACGGGAACCCCGGTCTCCTCTTCAATTGCATGAAATGAAGCGGTGCACATGCCCGAAGTGATCACCATGCCGTACCGGCCTTCCCGGATCAGTTCCCTGAGGCGGGAGGGAGAGAGAAATGAGGCTATCTCACCGGTTACCACGACCGTTGCATCAAATCCCCGTGCTGCCATGCGAACGGTCTCCTCAGTGATCCTGCCGGTTGGGAGGAGTATTCTCATCATCCTTCCTTAACTACTGCCAAGGATAACCTATAGTAGTAGTGATGCTATCTGCCGATCTTCACATCCATACGTCCTGTTCCGGTGACGGGGAGAGCAGTGTTGCGGACGTTCTGGCTGCCGCTTCCCAGGCCGGGCTTGATGTGATAGCCCTTACCGATCATGACACAACAGAAGGGTGCCGGATCGCTTCCGGACTACACGCCCGGATCCTCGTCATCCCGGGAGTCGAGGTGACTACGAAGCAGGGTCATCTTCTGGTCCTTGGAGCGTCAGGGCCGATCCCCCGGGGTCTTGATGTCATGGAGACGATATCCCTTGCCCGCTCCCTGGGCGGAGTTACCATTCTCCCCCATCCCTTCCACCGGTACCGGCATGGTGTCGGACTGAAGATGAAAGAAGCCCTGGCAGCCGTTGATGCTATAGAGGTGTTCAACAGCCGGTACATCTTTGGAGGGGCGAACCGGCGGGCTCTCCGGTGGGCACGCCGCCTTGGCAAACCCATGGTTGCAGGAAGTGATGCGCATAACTGCCGCTATATCGGATACGGCATTACCCATATTGATGCTGAACGGACCGTAGAGAGTGTCCTTGATGCGATCCGCTCGGGAAGGACCCGCCCGGCCGGGAGAAGGACTCCGGTCAGAACCTATACAAAACAGTCACTTCGCAACTCATGGCGGAAACTCAAACGCAGGATCACCCGGTAAGGGTGGCATTCCGCTTTGGCTACCTGGGAGAAGGGTTTGCCGGCTCCCAGTTTCAGCCGGATCAGCGGACGGTTGAAGGGGAGATCCGCGGTGCCTGCCTTCGGGCAGGATTATTTTCTGAAGAGTATCGTGCCCGCCTTGCGGTTTCAGGGCGTACTGACCGGGGTGTTCATGCCCGCTGTCAGATCATGGCATTCTCAACCTCTCTCCCTGACAGGGCTGCCCGTGCCCTTCCCGGCCAGCTTCCCCCTGATATCTGGATCACCCACTGGTGTGTGGTGCCTGATACCTATTCACCGAGACGCGATGTCATATCACGGACATATCGCTATATCTTCTCCGGGCCGGTGGGAGATCCCGGCCTGATGAGAGAGGCTGCCGGTCTTTTCATCGGGAGACACGACTATTCATGCCTGGCCAGGATAGAGCCGGGGAAGACTCCTCTCCGGACAGTAACCAGTCTGTCTATTCACGGGGACGGGGCCTGCTGCTGGCTGGAGATCACAGCGCCAAGTTACCTGTGGCATATGGTCCGGTGTATTGCAACCGTTCTGCAGCTGGCATCGTGCGATGAGATTCGTCTGGACGAGATCCGGGCCCTTCTTGCCGGAAGATGTAAAAACAAGGTCAGACCCGCCTCTCCCGAAGGGCTGATTCTCTGGTCAGTTGAGGATAATCTCGACTGGATTCCCGTCCCCATCCTGAAGAGGACGACCCGGCTTCACAGTTCTGCCGCCTCCCATCACCGCATCATGGAGCGGGTTCATTCATTACTGCTGCCCTGAAAAATCAGGTTATCAGGCCCAGGGTTTTCCTGGTCTCCTCAAGATCCATCCCGGTTCTGAGTCTTCCCCCATAAAGCAGGCGTATTGCCTCGCGGTCAAGGTCACTCAGTTCCTGGTTGAGCTGATCCTCGCGATAAAAAAAACTCTCCCTGCTGGTAAAGCTGGTCCCATGCAGACCCATGCTATACAGAACTCCCTTTTTGATATAGAACCTGCGTTCCTCTTCTGTCAGGCTGTCAAGGAGGTAGAGGTGATCCGATCCGATGATCCCAATCAGGGTACCGTCAGCACTCTTCAGCAGGCGGTCGGTATCACTCCGGTCGTCCTTGAAGTCTTCGAGCATCTTATCAGGCATGATCCTGATATTGTAGAAATTATAGGGAATATCAGCATAATTACTCATCAAAAATCCGAGGACCACCTCTTCATCCTCAAACTGGGTGCTTTCCGAGAGCGAATTAAATGTCTTTGCAAATTCCCGTGCCGTCTCGAGATCTTCCCGGGTATAGTAGGCATCAAACCAGAACTTGTAATCCTTGTCTGACTTGAAGAGGGTAAGTCTTGAATTATCAAATCCGAATGCGATATCCACCAGGTGCCTGGCAATATCAGTCTTGTCAAACTCCCCTCCTGATCCACTCTCCCGCTCCTGCTGCAGCTGGACGAGATCCCCTCTGATGTACAGGAACCGGGGGGAAACGATTCCGATCCGGTCTCCGTTCTCATTGCGGATCAGGTATTCATCAGGTCCGATCTCCTTCTCCAGATTCTCCAGGGATGAGGGGGGAACAATCCTGATGTTGTAGTAATACCGGTCTGTATCTGCCGGGTCTGCGGTTCTGTTCTCTTTAACAGTGTCCGGGATTGGTGTTTTTTCCTCCCCGGGTGTCATCGTCTTCTCCTGTGCTGATTGCGGGGGCGAACTGCACCCTGCACACAGGAGCGCAATCCCCATGATGAGGATGACGGAGAGAAGATGCTGATATTTCATGGATAATGAGGTATTGGCGGGGATACATCAAAAAAATTCTCTGAGAAAAGGTTACCGGGGAGAGAAGAAGTTACAGTTCCCGTTCGATTCGCTCGATCATCGTTTTGATGTCAAGCCAGATGATCAGTTCACTCTTGTCCCGGTCGGCCGTCTTGGTCTTTTTCCTGATGATTCCGAGGATGTCACGCTCACTATTCTGCGATGCGTGAGCTTCCTTGTCGATATCATCATCGGCATAGGTAGTGACTGCGAGAACATCATCCACAAGAACGCCTATCATCTTCTGGGATACGCTCTGGTCCAGTACAATGATTCGTGATTTCTTCTTTCCTCCCGCTTCCTGGGTGATCCTCATCATCTCTTTCAGATCGATGATGGTGGTGATAACCCCACGAAGGTCGATGATTCCTTTGATAAAGGAGGGGCTGTTGGGAAGAGGAGTAATTTCGGTCGAGTTGATGACCTCCCTGGTATCAAAAAGATCTATTGCGAAGAGCTCATTGCCAAGGATAAACTCGACGACCTGCATACTTCCGACAGTTTTCCTCCTTTCCTGAACTTTTTTCTTCACCTGGGTCTGTATGCTGGAATCGGGCTGCTCTTCTTCGATATCATTGTCCACTAAAAATGTCCCCATTTTTACTCCCTTAACCCCGGCTCTGACGGATGATCCCGGCCATGCCCGGTTTTCCGCGCTGCCTGCTAATCGTATCATGGTGCATACGCATGAACTTTTCGCTCATGAGTCATGCCTGAGAACAACAGGATGGTGATCCGGTTCATATCAGCCGTTCATTACTCTCCATGCCATCCGGGAGTGGAGTTATCCGGTGGAGAGACGAATAGTGATGAGAAATGAGCACCCTTTCTCCGGAGACCGTTCTCAGGCGATGGTTCGGCTACCCTTCCTTCAGACCCGGCCAGGGAGAGATCATCAGAGAGGTTCTTGCCGGGAGGGATGTTCTTGCCATTATTGCCACCGGGGGAGGCAAGTCGATCTGCTACCAGATCCCCGCTATGATTCGGGAAGGCCTCTGCGTAGTTGTATCCCCGCTCATCGCCCTGATGAAAGACCAGGTGGATGGGCTTCGTGAAATAGGAATCCCCGCAGCGTTTCTGAACAGCAGCCAGGATCTGCGCCAGAAACGGGAGGTGGAAGATGATATCCGGGCCGGGGTTCTCAAGATCCTCTATGTCTCTCCGGAACGGCTGGTATCTCCCTCGTTCATCAGGTATCTGGGAGAGATCCGGCCGGGGCTCTTTGCCGTGGATGAAGCCCACTGTATCTCCCAGTGGGGTCATGAGTTCAGGCCCGAGTACCGGCGTCTTGCCATCATCAAAGGGAATTTTCCTGATGTACCGGTTATTGCCCTGACCGCAACAGCAACCCCTTCAGTGAGGGATGATATCATCACCGAGTTGAAACTGCACTCTCCGGCGGTATTTGTCGGGAGTTTTAACCGGGAAAACCTCTCCTATTCAATCGAGAAAAAGGAAGATCCAGACATCCGGACGGTCTCATTCCTGCGCAAACACCATGGAGAATCCGGGATCATCTACTGCTTTTCAAAGAAACAGGTTGAGGACCTGACGGAAAAACTGAGGAGGAATGGCTTTAGTGCTGCTGCGTATCATGCCGATATTCCTCCGGTCGAGCGAAATGCGGTGCAGGACCGGTTCCTGCGCGATGAGACGAGAATCATCGTGGCAACCGTGGCGTTCGGGATGGGAATCAACAAACCAGATGTCAGGTTTGTCATCCATTATGATCTCCCCAAGAATCTGGAAAATTATTACCAGGAGACAGGAAGGGCAGGCAGGGACGGGGATCCTGCTGAATGTCTGCTTCTGTACAGCAGGGGTGATTTCAGAAAGATCTCCTATCTCATCGAAAAGATGGGCGAAGGCGTGGAGAAACAGGTCGCCATCAGGAAACTGCATGATATGATCGGTTTCTGTGAGACACGGGCCTGCCGGCGGGCGGTGATCCTGACCTATTTTGGTGAAGGATACCATGAACCGAACTGCGGGGGGTGCGACAACTGTGCCTCGGGACGGAAGACGATTGACGGAAAAGGGATTCTCCAGACGATCGTTACCTGTATCGAGGAACTATCTGATAATTACGGGATCTCGTACCTTGCTGATGTTCTGACCGGGGCAGAAGACGAGAAGATCATCCGGAAAGGTCATCATGCTCTCCCGTGTTTCGGTTCAGGGAAAACGCACCGGAAACGGCAGTGGCTCTTCTGGATACGAGAGCTGATCTACTGCGGGTACCTGACAACGTTCGGGATGAAGTATCCTGTTGTCAGGATGAATAACCGGACGCGGGATGCACTCGCAGGAAAAATCCCGGTGATGATCGGCGAACCTGATTTTCAGGCTGTCCTTGCTCCGGGTTCGGTTCGTGAAGAAGAACCGGTATATAGTGCCAACCTGTACGAGATTCTCCGTGATATCAGGAAGACGATCGCAGACGAGGAAGATGTTCCTCCCTTCCAGATCTTTCCCAACCGTTCCCTCACCGAGATGGCAACCCGGCTTCCCTGTACCCGGGGCGAGCTCCTGGGGATATACGGGGTCGGGGAGTACAAGGTTTCCCGGTATGGTGCCCGGTTTCTGGAAGCGATCCAGGCATATGCGGATCACCGGCAGAGTGTGGTCATGAAAGCCCACAAAGCACAGAAAGCACGGTTATGAGTGATTCAGACTGCATTCGGTGTGGGAAATGCTGCCAGAATATGCGGCAGTACCTTGCTGTGGAAAATCCTTCTCCTGATGGCAGGATCTCCTGCACCTGCCATCTATCACGCGAATCATTCACGGTCACGGTTTCGCAGGATACGAAACATAAGATGTATGACCGGTCATTTTCCTTCCGGTACCCGAAGGCATGTCCCTTTCTTTCCAAAGATGCTGACGGATGCTTTTCCTGTCTGATCTATGCGGATCGTCCGGTCCATTGCAGGATGTTTCATTGCAAAAAGAAAAAGGAAGAGCGGGATCCCGGTGCCGGTCAGGCAGGCGATGCCTGAATCCCGCCAGGCAGGATCCGGCTTATCAGCCAGTCCGGAACCTGTCTGCTTGTTTTCATGGTGATGGAGAAGAGGGCATGTTCCCGGTCCATGCCTCTCCATGTCACCATCAGTCTGTACCCGGTTGTGTACACCGGCTGACCGAAAAACAGGATAGTGGCATTCCGATCTGAAATCTCCCGCTCTTCTCCAGGTGCCATCTCCTCACGACGGTCACCGATCTTCAGAACAATACCCTCCTCCGTCTGCAGGGCAACAATCTCCAGACTTCCGATGGAGACTTTCTCCCCTTCCGGGAGGGAGACCTGGAACGTGGTTGAGTACGGGAGCGGGGTACCCGGTACCCCCGGTTGATCAGGCAGAATCGTCATTGTCATGATGGCTGCCGCTACGGCAACAAGAATTCCGATGACGACGATTCCGGCAATGGTTAGCAGCCGATGCCTTTTGCAGAAATCCTTTATCCCTCTTTTCACCAAGGGTTTCACCTCTCTGGTCTCTATTGCCATCTTTTTGTTGAATGGCCTTCATTGTGTATTGGTGTGCAGCCGGTATCAGGGTGCCGGCCTTCACCCCTGAAACTATCATTATTTATCATGAAAATCAAACGGGTATCGACACCATGTCCACGGCTCCTGATACCGAATATATCTATAAGTGCACTTCGGCATGTGCCGGATGCAGTTCGGATCTGATACTCAGGCACGTCCTGAAGGCAGCAGGTCCGGATACGGTACTGGTGGTTCCGGCTTGTTGCACGAGTGTGCTGCAGGGCGTGTATCCGAATACATCATTTGCTGTTCCGGTTTATAACGTCGCATTTGCCTCAGCTGCCGCAGTCGCATCGGGAATGGCTGCTGCATTTGAGGAACTGGGAAGGAAGACAAACGTGATAGCGTATGCCGGAGACGGCGGCACTGTCGACATCGGGATTCAGGCGCTGTCCGGTGCACTTGAGAGGGGAACCAACTTCCTGTACATCTGCTATGACAACGAAGCGTACGGGAACACCGGGATGCAGCGTTCAGGATCTACCCCCCTTGGAGCACGGACAACCACAACACCGGGAGGGAAAGTGCATGCCAAGAAAGATCTCGACCGGATCATCGCTGCTCACCATCTCCCGTACATGGCAACGGCCTGCAGTGCCTATCCCCAGGATCTGGCACGAAAGGTTGAGAAGGCACTCTCAATCCATGGCCCCAAGTTTATTCATGTCCTTGCACCCTGTCCGCCGGGCTGGCGGTACGATGCCTCAAAGACAATAGAGGTCGGAAAGCTGGCGGTCAGGACCGGAATGTGGGCGATGTACGAACGGGAATATGATACTCTTACCCTCTCCGGTCAGACCAAGGCTGCGATGATGAAACCGGCCCTTCTGGAAGATTACCTGAAGATCCAGGGGAGATTCTCCGGGCTTAAACCTGATCAGGTAACAGAGATCCGCCAGTCAATGGAGCGTAACCTCAGGTTGCTCAAACGGGAGGCTGAAGAGTCATGCTGACAATTTCTACCGGAAATAATGCCGTTGCAGCTGCCGTGCGGGAAGCTAAACCCGCCGTTGTTGCTGCGTATCCGATAACCCCGCAGACCGAGATCGTGGAACAGATTGCGAACTTCGTGACCGCGGGAAGCATGAAATCCCAGTATATCCCGGTTGAAAGTGAACATTCAGCCATGGCAGCCTGCATTGGTGCAAGTATCACCGGGGTGCGGACCTTTACCGCCACCAGTTCACACGGGCTTTTATACATGCATGAGATGGTGAACTGGGCGTCAGGAGCCAGGCTTCCCATCGTAATGGCGAATGTGAACCGGGCCCTGGGTCCGGGATGGAATGTCTGGGCAGAACACTCGGATTCGCTCCAGGCACGGGATACCGGCTGGCTGCAGGTATATGTTGCCACGGTGCAGGAAGCCTATGATGCGACCCTGATGGCATTCAGGATAGCGGAAGACCGGCGGGTGTACCTGCCGGTGATGATCAATCTTGACGGCTTTTCACTCTCCCACATTACCCAGCAGCTCGAAGAGGTGACGGCCGGAGATTTCATCCCTCCCCTGGTGCTTGATCACCGGATTGATGTCGATAATCCAGGCGGGTACGGGTGCATGACCTCAATATCCGACTATGTCCGGATCAGGGCAGACATCGAGCGCTCAATGCGTGATTCCGTTGCTGTCATCCGTGAGACCGAGGATGAATTCGGTCGCCGGTTTGGGAGAAAATACTCCTGGACAGAGGATTACCGGTGCGATGATGCTGAAGTGCTGGTACTCTCCATGGGAACCCTGGGCAAAGAAGCAGAAGTTGCTATAGATATTCTGCGAAAAGAGGGGATCAAGGCAGGCTCCATGAGAGTCCGGTGGATCCGTCCCTTCCCTGATCTTGACCTTGGTGACCGTGAACTGGTGGTTATCGACCGCAATTACTCCTTCGGATTTGGTGGAATCCTGGCCGGTTCGATCAAGGCAAAGACCGGAAAGGACTGCTACAATGTCATCGCCGGACTCGGCGGCCAGGAGGTTACGTACCAAGACATCGCATCGTTTGTGCGAAGTCGCAAGATTGGTAGTGAAGAATGGTTCGGGGTGAAGATCTGATGTACGAGATCCGGCTCCATTCCCGCGGTGGACAGGGCGGTGTCACGGCTGCCAAGCTGATGGCCCTGGCAGCGTTCAGGGATGGGAAATATGCGACTGCTGCTCCTTTTTACGGGGCAGAAAGGAGAGGAGCTCCCATCGTTTCATTCATCAGGATTGATGATCAGCCGATCAGGATCTACTCCCAGATACACCAGCCCGATCTGGTTGTGGTGCTTGATTCTTCGATCATCGACCTGGTCAATGTCTTTGACGGACTGAAGCCTGATGGCAAGGTTCTGATCAATGCACCCTCCCTTCCTCCCTCTGTTGACGGGTATACTGCACATGCAGTGGACCTGACCGGCATTGCCCTGAAAACGAACCTGATTGTGGCAGGAAGTCCCATTCTCAATACTCCGGTGATCGGTGCACTGGCAAAAATGGGACTTTTCTCACGGGAATCTGCCCGGGCTGCAATTACCGAGATGTTCTCAGATGAACGGAACCTGAATGCTGCCATGATGGCATACGAGGAGCTCGAAATATGAGAGAGAGGCTTGCAATCTCCCGTCCGGTTGAAGGAGCGTGCGGGAAGACCGGAACCTGGAGGGTATTCCGTCCTGTCGTGAACCGCGACCTGTGTAATGCATGTGGGATGTGTGCCATGTACTGCCCGGACGGGGTTATCGACGGTGACTACGAGATTGACCTGGTATTCTGCAAAGGGTGCGGTATTTGCGCGAATGAGTGCCCGAAGAAAGCGATCACCATGGTCAGGGAAGAGTAAAGGTTTCACTTTTCGGATTCCTCTTCTCTCTTTCCCGAAAGAACCCTATTTGAACACGTATTTTTCTTCTCTCCTGATACCCTGATTCAATGGGTGGTGCCCTCCTTCTTTTCGACTGCACCAAACAATTATCCTGTACCCTGCACCACCTGATAGCATGGTCCGGTACTCAATAACCATGCAGGATGATCTGACACAGCGGGTGGATCAGGAGTGTAATGCCAGGCAGATATCACGTTCTGACTGGATATCGGAGGCATGCAGCCGTCAGCTCCGGCGGCTCTCCGGCTACGGAATCTACCCCTGCGGACAGACCGGCCCGCTGATTGATGACTCCCCTCTCGTGGTCAGGCATAACATGCAGAACTACGAGGAGACGTACCGGAATTTCCGCATCGAAGTCCCGGAGTACTTCAACTTCGGGTTTGATGTCGTCGATGCCTGGGCAAAGAAGGATCGCAACAAGATTGCAATGATCTGGACGAACCAGCAGGGAGAGGAACACATCTATACGTTCCGTGATATCTCGAGAAGATCGAACCAGATCGTGAATATGCTGATCAAGTATAAGATCGGCAAAGGGGACAAGGTTCTGATCATGCTCCCCCGTGTTCCGGAATGGTGGTTCATGACCATCGCCCTGATCAAGATAGGGGCAATTTACATCCCTGCTCCGACGATGCTCACCCAGAAAGACATCGCATACCGGGTGAACGTTGCGGATGTCAAGATGATCATCACATCAGAAGAGAATGCTGAGAAGGTTGATGCGATTGCGAGTCAGTGCCCCACTCTTGAAGTGAAGATGATCAATGATGCCCAGCGGCCGGGCTGGATCTCCTACCTTACCGAACTTGATTTTCCCGCTCCGGTATCCGCACGGATCATCAACCTGAAAGGGCTTCACAAAACGAAATCATCAGACCCGATGGTCATCTTCTTCTCATCCGGAACAACCGGGGAACCGAAGATGGTGATGCATACCCATGAGTATCCTCTTGGTCACATTGTCACCGCACGGTTCTGGCATGATGTCAGAAGCAGCGACCTCCATTTCACCGTCTCTGATACCGGCTGGGCGAAATCGGCATGGGGAAAACTCTTTGGCCAGTGGATCGAAGGTGCGGCGATATTTGTTTATGATTACCGGAACCGGTTCAACGCGACAGAACTGCTCCCCCTCATTGAGAAATACGGGATCACCACGTTCTGTGCACCACCGACGATCTACCGGATGCTGATCATGGCAGACCTGCGCAAGTACGACTTCTCTGAACTTCGTCACTGTGTCAGTGCCGGGGAGCTGATCAATCCTGAAGTGATCAAGGCATGGAAGGATGCAACCGGTCTGCAGATTTACGAGGGATACGGGCAGACTGAAACGGTTCTCTGCGTTGGAACCTTCCCCTGCATGGAACCAAAGTACGGGTCCATGGGCCGTCCGAGCCCGGGCTGGCAGGTGGAGCTCCACGACGAGGATGGAAAACCGGTAAAAACAGGAGAGGAAGGGTCCATTGCAATCAAGGTTGACCCAAAGCCGGTTGGGATGTTCCTGCGGTATAATGACAATGCTGAAGCAAATGAGAACAGCTTCAGGAATGGCTTTTATTATACCGGGGATCGGGCAATGATGGATCAGGACGGGTATTACTGGTTCGTCGGCCGGGATGATGATGTAATCAAGGCATCCGGGTACCGGATCGGACCGTTCGAGGTTGAAAACGCTCTTATTGAACATCCTGCCGTGAATGAGACCGCTGTTGTGGGCTCTCCCGATATCATCCGCGGGTTTATTGTCAAGGCTTTTGTCGTTCTCCATCAGGGGTATGAGCCATCTGACAAGCTGGCTAAAGAGATCCAGGAATACGTGAAGGAGATTACCGCTCCTTACAAGTATCCCCGCAAGATAGAGTTTGTCAAAGAACTCCCGAAAACCATCTCCGGTAAGATCAAGCGCAAAGATCTGCGGGAACTGGAGATGAAACGGTTTGAGGAAGAACAGCGGGAAGGAAACCGCAGGTAACCCCTTTATTCTATTGCGGTGTCAGGAAAGAGAGCAAACCCCTGCATCCCGTATCTGCCGGGACAGGAAAGCATCTCTTTGTGCAGAGAGAGGAAGATATATGGGATTGGTTTTGTTCTGTATGAACCGAAGGTCTATTGGGTCTGCGCTTTCGCTTTTTTTCACAGCAGCCCTTCTGTGCATCTTTGCTGCTTCTGTTTCTGCTGACGCAGGGAGCGGGTATACCCAGGGGTGGCTGGGTGCGCCGGACTGGGTTCTGGAGCGGATGGATACCAGCATCATGCCCGATCTGTATATTCCGAAAAACACATCTGAACAGGCTGAATCCGTGCCTCCAAGTGTGGGAGCATATATCAGAGAGGGGAATAATCTCCTGACATCAGGGTCATATGGTGGGGCAAAAAATTCGTTTGAAAAGGCGATCAACCTCAAGGCTAACTCTTTTGATGCCTGGGCAGGGAGGGGAATGGCCCTTGAAGGACTGAAACGATACCAGTCAGCCCTTGATTCGTATGAGAAAGCGATCTCTTTTGCCGGTGAGAATGCTGGTGCATGGATTGCATATGCAGGGAAAGGGAGGGTCTGTTATCACCTGAAGGAGTATGGAGATGCCGAGAAGGCCCTTGAGAGAGCAATAGACCGGTTTGCCGGTTCCGGTGAGGTAAACATTGAGGACCTGATCAATATGTATGAAAAACTGTCTGATTCCAGGGAAAAACTGGGAGATTCAGCTGGTGCTGCAGATGCAGCGAAAAAAGCAGCGGACCTGAGGGCAGCACTGGATAATTCCTGAGGTAGCGCCGGAACTCCCCGTTCCAGCAGATTTTTCTCATCCCCTGATCCATGATTCCGTATGGCCATCAGGGGACTTCCTCTCCTATTTCTCTTCTCTCTTCTCTCTTCAGCCTTCATCGGAGGTGTATCTGCGACCGGTTCTTCAGGTATCATCCTCGAGCGGGGGATGTGTTATGGGTATTGTCCGGTTTATTCTCTGTACCTCTGGGAAAACGGGTCTGTACTGTATAACGGAACCCTTTTCGTGAAAGAGACAGGGCAGAGGAAGGGGACGATCAATGAGACTGCATTCTCTGAAATTCTTGAAATAGCAGAGGATATGGGATTCTTTACCATGAATGACACCTACGACCGGGTAGATATGACTGATATGCCGTCTGCAGTCATCACCATCAATACCGGGTCTTTCCACAAGCGTGTGGAACATTATCATGGAGATCAGAGTGCTCCTGAGTCCCTTACGGCTCTGGAGGAGGCAATCGATACCGCTGCCGGGGTTTCCCGGTGGACTGTGCCGTATCATCCCGGAGAGGGTTCCGGAGAGATGATATAATCCGGATTTTCCAGATGATAGAGGAGCCGGGAAGTGGTCCGGGAATTTCCATGAGGGATGAAAGGGGATGAATACCAGCCGGTATGACCTGGTGAAAGCCAGGGTGCATTCGATACTGGATAACCCTTCTAAGGCTGATCATTTCGCTTTCACTATTCAGCTGCTTATTGCAGGGGTGATAGTTGTCAATACCCTTGCGATTATTCTCTTTACTGTTCCTTCTCTTGGTATCAGGTATCGTTTCTTCCTCGACCCGCTCATCAATACCTGTCTGGTGATCTTCACCCTCGAGTACCTTCTCCGGATCTGGGCCTGCAGTTCATCAAAAACTCTGAAAGGAAAGGTGTTTGAAAGATTCCGGTATGCCCTCCACCTGTACCAGATCATCGATCTGATCTCGATTATTCCGTTGTTTCTCCCATTCCTCTTCCCCCGGCACCTGTTTCTGCTCCGGACGGTTCGAATCATCTCCATATTCAAGCTGGGGAGGTATTCAGGGTATCTGCGTTCGCTTGACCTGTTAAAGAGGGTTCTTTTCAGGAAAAGAGAAATCTTCGGAATTATCCTGTTTTTCCTGGTTTTTATCATCCTGTTCTCCTCGACGATCCTCTATCTCGTGGAATTTCCCGTGCAGCCTGACAAGTTTTCGAGCATTCCTGCTGCAATGTGGTGGTCTGTCATGACAGTCACCACGGTCGGATACGGGGACATTATCCCGGTTACTCCGCTGGGAAAGGTCATCGCTGCCCTTTTTACTCTTCTTGGTGTGCTGGTACTGGCTGTTCCTTCTGCTATTCTCGCCTCCGGGTTCATCGAAGAGAGGAGCCGGGACCAGGCGACAGATCAGGGTGCTGAGGTGGCTGAAGAAAAAATCCTTCAGATTTTTGAAAAAATGCACAATCAGGGTCAGATTACGGACACCGAACGGGAAGAATACACCTCCCTGGTTTCACTGCTGCGATCAAAAAGACATCCCTGAACCGGTGGATATGAATGACCGGGTAGATGCCGGTCGTTCTCTGTTTCGGCCTGATGACTCGTCATCCGGTTCCATCTGACAGGGATAGCGATGATGGTTCCCGGTCCGTTACTGAACCCGGACAAACCGGGGAAAGGATGCAGGGTTATTTCGAAATCTATTTCTATTGTGCTCTTTTACATACCCTTTTATGGGTATCAGAGATGAGCTCTTCCAACACTGGATGGTCGCCCTTTCAGGCGTTCCGTTCCCGGTATCTTCAAAACAGGATGTGTTTGCGGCACTTCCCAAAGGGGCAGCCGGCAATTTAACCTATCAGGGACTGGTTGTCTGTAATGTCGGGGAACTCTTTGAAAAGTTTCTGAAACCCACCGATTTCCCGATTAGCAGTGCAGATGAACTGGCGAATGTGATCCTGGATCGCGCAGGGTTCTGATCAGTCTGATCAAAAACCGGGCCAAATCAGATCTCCCCGGGAGCTGATTCTCATCTGGCCGGTTTCTCCTCCTCCCCTTTGAGCTGCCTGGTTGTACCCATCCCGTCACCGGTAGCAGAGTTCTTCCTCCAATCTCTTTTGTGGGAATCAGGGGATGATTCCGGGATACAACCTGCTTTTGTTGGTATATTCCCTTTTTTCCAAATCTCCGCTCTCGGATGCGGAAGTGGAGGGGTAATTTTATGTCGCCGTCCGTCATAGACTCGTTATGAAGATCCCTGTATTCATCAGTACTCTTTTCTTTTTGTGGTTAGTGTCAGGAACCGGGGCGGTTATGCAGAATACCGCAAACTGGGCGGTTCAGGAGTCGTTCTCCCGGGTTGACCTGGCCGGAGAGGACGGGATGTCCATTGGATACGCGGTTTCAGGGCCGGTTTCCCCGTCTGGCACTACCGGCAGCCAGTCACCCGGAGAGGTCCGGTGGTCTCTTGATATGAACGTTCCAGGAGAGTTCCTCCTGACATACGTCCCGTCTCCGGTGATTGGCCGGGAAGATGAATATTTTCAGATCTATGAACGTGATATCGCTTTCATCGGAGAGACTTTTCCCGATCAGAATCTGGACTATGACGGGGCAGTCTATTCATGCTGGGGAAGGGTTGGTGAAAACAAGGTACGGTATGATTGTGCCCGGTTTATTGACGGACATTTCTTTGAACTCTCATCGGTTTTTGAGTCCATGGATGAGGTATTGAGGCATAACCTGAAGCTGCGGGAGATTATTACTACGATTGGCCCTTCCGTAACATAGTGTGCAGGTCAGTCTCTCTCATGTATTCTTTCTCTCAAAATTGGCAGAACCCTTTTGTTCAGAAAAAACAAATTTATTCATTATCTGTATGCGTTACCGGTTTCTTCTTTTTATTCTTATTCTGACTTGGATCATCACTCCAGTTGTTCTGGCTTCCGACACTCCGCAGATAGCAACGCCGGTTGTCAATACAGGGGAATCCTCTGCTTCCTCTGTATCACCGGCTGTCTCCCCGGGACGGGAAACATCAACCACTTCTTCCCGGGTGATAACTCCTGGATACCAGGCCATATCCGGTACTCTTCCCCGGACCTCATCTGACGTGGTCACCCGTCCGGTTCAGGCAGTGGCAGCAACTCTTGTTCCTACACCAAATAGTACTCCCGTTCCAAGCCAGACCCTGAATGGTACCCCCTCTCCGCCGGTCTCCGGAGTGTATGTTCCGGGAGAGCTGATCATCCGCTATAACCAGACAAAAATCATGGGGACCGTTTCAGCAACAGAGATGAGCAGTCAGGTCATGAAGGCAACGGGAGCCACGGTTCGCACTGATCTCTCTTCCCCCTCTCTCCCCGGGCTTCAACTGATGAATCTGCCTGATAATATGTCGGTTGAAGATGCAATCAGCACATTTGA
>CAZXRT010000008.1:929-17282 GCA_964642535.1 uncultured Methanospirillum sp. | reverse complement strand
CCGGATATCCATATTGATATCAGGTCTGCTCTTCTAATCTACCTTTTCAGGCTGTATCTTCCGGCGTCAGGGCTCCGTGCCCGGATAAGACCAACCTTCCCGGGATATGACGAAGATCCCCGGAAAGCGAAATGATGAGACTCTTATGATATTTCAGTTCATACCTAGGATCATGAAGGTCGTTGGCTTTGTCGGCAGTCCCCGTTCAGGTGGAAATACTGCAACACTCGTATCGCAGGCACTTGCCGGTGCAGCGTCTGCCGGTGCAGAGACCGAACTGGTCCATATCCCATCCCTGTCGATCAGCGGGTGCCATGGATGCAAGTACTGTAAGACTCATGATTCGTGCCGGATAGAGGATGATATGCAGAAGATATACGAGAAGATCCGCTCTGCAGATGGTATTATCTTCGGAACCCCGGTCTACTTTGCGCAGATGACCGGTCAGATGAAACTCTGCATCGACCGGCTGTATGCCCTGATAACTCCCGAGTATACCTCCCGCCTTGCTCCCGGAAAAAAAGCCGCTGTCATTATGACACAGGGTGATGAGAACGCTGAGGCTTTCACCTCAATTGTCGAAACCTTCAGGTTTGCAATGGATTTTCTGGGAGTTGCCATGGTCGATCCCGTTATTGTCCCCGGCCTTGATGCCCCGTCTGATGCAGGCAGGAATCCTGTTGCGATGGATAAGGCATTTTTAAAAGGAAAGGAACTGATATCAGGACCCTGAACAGGCAGAATCACGGATAAGGGTATATATATTCCTGTTTTTTCCCTCTCGATCCCTTTTATCCCGGTATTCCTGACAGTGAGATTGATATCATCTCTTGCCGAATCACTCACAGAACATAAAGCCGGAGCATCAGATGGCACCAGGAGAAGAATCAGCAGACATCAGGATTTCTGATGAGGAGAGCGAGGCAAGGCCCCCATCTTCTGAACCCTGGATGCCTGACGATTCCCACATTCATATTCTCTATGTCGATGATGATCCGGATATGGCACATTTTTTCCAGATTTACCTGGAAAAGACAACTGATTTTAAGATTCATACTTCACGCAACGGCAGAGAAGCTCTTTCGTATCTTTCCGGTCATAATCCCTGTGACATCGTCATATCGGACTATTATATGCCGGTGATGGATGGCATCAGTCTTCTGAAAGAACTCCACAAGAATCCTGCTTCTCCACCCTTTATCCTGTTTACCGGAAAGGGGCGGGAAGAGGTCGTAATGGAAGCCATCAACAACGGGGCAGCTTTTTATCTTCAAAAAGGTGATGACACCCGGACGTTGTTTGCCGAACTGATTCACAAGATCAGGCAGGCGGTGGGAAAATTCCAGGCAGAGGCAGCACTGAGGGAGAGTGAAGAGAAGTTCAGACTTCTTTTTGAATCTGCAAGAGATGCCATCCTGATCATCAGGGATGGAACCGTCATTGACTGTAACAGGCAGGCGTCCGTCTTTTTCAGGGTTGATCACGGAACCCTGACCGGAATGCAGATCCTGGATCTCTCGCCCCCGGCCCAGCCGGATGGGGCAGATTCACGTGATGTATACGAGTCGATGGTGACCCGGATCATCGCAGGTGACCATCCTCTGATCACCTGGAGGATGCTCCGGCCCGATGGATCCACCTTTGATGCAGAAGCCTCGCTTACCAGGATTGACCTGGATCAGACACCCTGCATTCAGGTTGCAATCCGTGACATTACCGAGAGGCTGATTGCAGACCAGGAACTGAACGAAAAGACTGTCGAACTGGAAGCTGCGTATGAGGAGCTGAAGGCTGCAGAAGAGGAACTGCATGTTAATCTTGACAGGATTGTTGCAAGCCAGGAACAACTGGCTGAAAGTGAACAAAAATACCGGGAGCTGGCAGACCTGCTTCCCCAGATCGTCTATGAGTGTGACCCGAATGGCAGGATCACGTATGCAAACCGCCAGGCATATACAACCTTCGGGTATACTCCCGAGACGGCGCCTCCTGACCTGTATGTGATAGATCTCATCATCCCGGCAGAACGCGATGCCGTGAAAAAAGCCCTGGCTGAGATTCCGATAACGGGCGGATCCCATCCCCATGAATATCATGCCATCCGCAATGACGGGACGGTTTTTCCCGTTATCATCTCTTCAGCCCCGATCATCAAATCCGGGAGTTTTTCCGGGTTCAGGGGAATTGTCCTTGATATCACCGAACAGAAAGAAGCGGCAGAGGCACTGGCACGATCAGAAGAGAAGTACAGAATCCTCGTGGAACATATCCAGGATGGTATCTTCATCCTTCAGAATGGTCTTCTGATGTTTGTCAATCCTGCCTTTGCAGAGATATTCGGGTCTACCATTGATTCGATCACCGGAAGGAAGATGATAGAGTTCATCGCTCCCGAGGACCGGGAGATGGCAATATCAAGACATCGCCGTCGCCTTGCAGGAGAAAAAGTTCCTGGACGATATGAATTATTGATGCTTCATTCAGACGGGCAGACCCGTATCCTGGTCAGCATGGATATCGGAATGACCACCTTTCAGGGGCAGACCGCAACAATCGGAAGCATCAGGGACATTACCAAGGAGCGGTTTGCCGAGGAGGCATTACGTGAATCAGAGCGAAGACTTGCATCAGTCATTGATTTTCTTCCTGATGCAACCTTTGTTATTGACAGGGACGGAAAGGTGATCGCCTGGAACCGTGCAATGGAACATCTGACAGAGGTTGCCTCCCAGGAAATCATTGGAAAAGGAGATTTTGAATATTCAATCCCGTTCTACGGAGTAAGGCGGCCAATCCTTATTGATCTCGCTCTCCATACTGATGCGGAGGTTGAAAAACTCTACGTATCCACCGAACGTTCCCATGATGTTATCATCGGCGAAGCGTATATGCCGGGCCTGAAGGGGGGCACGATCTATCTGTGGGGTGCAGCGACACCACTCAGGAATTCATCAGGAGAGATCGTCGGAGCTATTGAGAGTATCAAGGACATTACCGAGCGGAAACGCGTCGAGGATGAACTCCATCAGGCACGCGAAGACCTTGAGAGAAGGGTGGCAGAGCGGACCGCTGAACTGATGACTGTCAATACTGCTCTCACTTCAGAGATCGAAGAGAGGATTACGGTAGAATCAGCTCTCAGAGAGAGTGAGGAGAGGTACCGGCGGGTTGTTGAGTTATCCCCTGATGCGATCATCGTCCATGATGGAAGTGCAGTTCTTTTTGTGAACCAGGCAGGAAACAGACTTCTTGGGGTCTCTTCTCCTGATGAGATCCAAGGGATCATTCTTGATACTTTCATCAGATCGTACGCCATGAGCAGGGAACAGAAAGAATCAAACCCTGAAAATAATGGAAGAAATACCAGGGAAGAACAACTGATCCGACCGGATGGATCAGTTGTTGATGTGGAACTCTCATCAGCACCTATCATTTACCAGGCAAGCCCTGCCATCATCGTAGTTGTCAGGGATATTACCGGAAGGAAAAAGGCTGCCGAACAACTGCGTCAGTATGCGCAGGAGATGGCACAGAAGAACCAGGAACTGGATTTTCTTGCAAATCAACTCCTTGATCTGAACGAAGACCTCGATCGCAGGGTGAAGGAACGGACCAGCCAGGTCATAGCACTCATGAAGCAGAAGGATGATTTCATCACCCAGCTGGGTCATGATCTGAAAACTCCTCTGACTCCTCTCCGTGCTCTTCTCCCCATTCTCATCGAAGAGGAACAGAACGAAGAGATTCGCGACTCTCTGGTGGTACTTCTCAAATCAGTTCACGCCATCCAGGATCAGACCGAGAAGATCCTGACCATGGCACGGCTGACCCGGGATGATATCTCGATACACCCTGAGCCGGTTCTCATCCACCAGAGTGTTTCAGACTCAATTCAGAAGAACTGGCTCTTTATTCAGCGAAAAGGACTTGAAATCGTCATGAATATCCCCGATGATCTCTCCGTCCTCTTTTCGTATCCCGATGCCGGAACGGTTTTTGACAACCTTATCAGCAATGCGGTCAAGTACTCCAACCAAAATGGTTCGGTCGTGATCAGTGCCGATATCGGCAGGAACGAGACCTGTATCCATGTGACCGATGAAGGGATCGGTCTGTCAGGCGAGGAGGCATCCCGGGTTTTTGATGAGTTTTACATGGCAGACAGCAGTCGTCATGACCGGAGTTCGTCAGGTCTCGGGCTGTCTATCGTGAAGCGGATTGTCACCTTCTACGGAGGATCTGTCCATGTGCAAAGTGAGGGGAAGGGAAAAGGGTCTACCTTTTCGGTCTGCTTCCCCCATGCATCGCCTCCGCCTGACCGGTGATCCAAGGGCAACCTCTGTCTTCGGAGCGAGGATGCCATTCAGGCGTGCAGGATGACATACCTTTTCCGGTACCTGATTAAGAAGTGCAGACTATTCCTTCAGGTTCCTGATAAACCTGCCAACCGCAGGGGCTGCCAGATCCCTGCTCTGAAGATTCTCTTCAATCTGCATGACAATTGCAGAACCGACAATGACAGCATCGGCTCCGGCATCAGTCCATTCCTTCACCTGTCCGGGCGTTGCTATTCCAAATCCTGGTGCAACAGGAACACTCGTTTCCCGTTTCACCGACACGAGCAGGTTTTTTGCTGCATCGCTGACGCCGGTCCTCGCCCCGGTCACCCCTTTCACGGCGACCAGGTAGATAAACCCTGAAGATAGGCCCAGAATTCCTTTCAATCGCTCCGGTGAGGTGGTGGTGGAGATCATCATGATATGGCATACCCCGGCCTCCCGGGCAGCATTGATAAACGGATCACTTTCCTCGCAGGGAACATCTGCAATCACAACTCCGTCTATCCCTGCCTGTGCAGCTTCCTGGTAGAACCGGGAAAATCCCCTGCGCATGATCAGGTTCGCGTATGTCAGGATGACGATCGGAACCGATGATTCTTTTCTGAACTCACTCACGAGAGAGAAGAGCCGGTCGGTGTTCATCCCTGCTTCCATCGCCCTGATATCTGCCCGCTGGATGACAGGCCCGTCCGCGACCGGATCAGAGAACGGAAGTCCCAGCTCGATGATATCCGCACCTGCTCCTGCCATCTCTTTCATGATGCTGAGGCTGGTTTCAAAATCCGGGTCTCCTGCAACGGTGAATGCCACAAGACGGGGAATTTTGTTTGATCGAAACACGGCATCTATCCGTGCCATTCCGTTACTCATAGACTCCCTCCTCCTTTTTCTATCAGGTCAATAACCTGTGCCACATCCTTGTCGCCCCTTCCGGAAAGGTTGATGATGAGAATATCATCTTTCTTCATCATCGGGCCCATCTTTCGTGCATATGCAACGGCATGGGATGATTCGAGAGCAGGGATTATGCCCTCGGTGCGGGAGAGATACAGGAAGGCGTCAAGAGCTTCTTCATCAGTCACTGCCGCATACGTGACCCGCCCTGAGTCCTTGTGCATGGCATGCTCCGGCCCGACTCCCGGGTAATCCAGGCCTGCAGAGACCGAGTGTGACTCTGCGATCTGACCATATGTATCCTGCAGGATATACGAGAAATTGCCATGGAGGGTGCCGGGTGATCCTCCGCAGAGGGTAGCTCCATGCCTGCCATCGAGCCCTTCACCTCCTGCTTCAACCCCGAAGAGCTGCACCGGGTCTTTCACAAAGGCATGAAAGATGCCGATGGCGTTGGATCCTCCCCCGACACAGGCGATGATGGCAGAGGGCAGACGTCCCTCCTTCTCCATGATCTGCCGCCTTGCTTCGACTCCAATCACTGACTGGAAGTCCCGGACCAGAAGAGGGAAAGGGTGTGGTCCGACAACGGTACCGATCAGATAATGGGTATCACCCACCGTTGCCACCCAGTCTCTCATCGCCTCGTTGATTGAGTCCTTGAGGGTCTTTGTTCCAGAGGTAACCGGGATGACCCGGGCCCCCATCATCTTCATTCGTGCGACATTCAGGGCCTGGCGCCTGACATCCACCTCGCCCATGTACACTTCAACACTCAGTCCGAGTGCGGCTCCGGCAATAGCCGTGGCAACCCCGTGCTGTCCGGCTCCGGTCTCTGCAATCAGGCGTTTCTTGCCCATGTATTTTGCAAGAAGGGCCTGTCCGAGGGCATTATTGAGTTTATGTGCTCCTGAATGGAGGAGATCTTCACGTTTGAGATAGACCCTGCACCCAAGGTCTGCAGACATATGCCTGCAGTACGTGAGCGGGGTTTCCCGTCCGGCAAATTCAGCATGATAACGGTTCAGTTCCTCCTGGAACGACTGCGAAGGAAGAATGGTGAGGTAGGCATGTTCAAGCTCTTCCAGTGCTGCCATCAATGTCTCGGGGACGAAACATCCCCCGTATTCTCCAAAGTATGTGGGTAATTTCATGATGATAACCGGGCGTTGCGTATGAATAATCTGACTTTTTCGGGATCCTTGATTCCTGGTGATGATTCTGTTCCTGATGCAACATCAACCGCATACGGCCTTACCTCTCTGACTGCCCGGGCAACATTATCAGGATTCAGTCCTCCGGCGAGGATGACAGGCAGGGTGGTTTTCTGTATGATTTCACGGGCAAATACCGGATCGAAGACCTTCCCCCTCCCCTGGCTTGCATCCACAATGACAGCATCGGTAAGGTCCGGGTCAGGCAGTTCCATCCCCGGTTCAATCACCCTCACAACCTGAACCGGCTGGTTAGAGGAGGAGATCTCATGCGGATATGAGATCTGGATCGCTGTCGGCCGAAGAGCTAGAATCTCTGCAAGATCGCTTCGGGATCGGGTATGGGAAACACAGACCCTGCCCATGTACGGACCCGCGGCACGAAATATTGCCGCTGCCTGATCAGGCTCCACAGACCGGGGTGAATCGGAGAAGAGAACCACTCCGATAGCATCGGCACCAAGCCTGTCGGCAAGACGTGCATCCTCCGGTCTGGTGATACCACAGATTTTTACGCGTATACAAACCCCTCCAGCTTCTTTCGTGGATCCTCTGCGGCCATAATACTTGATCCTATCAGGTATCCGTGTGCAAAGGGACGCAGGGTTCTGATATCACACGGCCAGGTCACCCCGCTCTCTGCAATGACCGTCCGTCCGGCCTGCCTGACAAGTGGTGCCAGTCGTGAGGTGGTCGAGATGTCTGTCTTCAGGGTTTTCAGGTTCCGGTTGTTAATTCCGATGAGAACTGCCCTCGTATCGAGAGCCATTCTGATCTCCTGGCGGGAGTGCACCTCAACCAGCGGTTCCAGTCCCTGTCTGAACGCAGCATCAACAAATTCTGACAACTGATCCTTGAGTACCGCGGCAATGAGGAGGACGGCATCGGCACCGAGTTGCCGGGTCTCGACAAGCTGCCTGGTATCAACGATGAAATCCTTGCGCAGGATGGGTACCCGGACATCATTCCTGATCGCCGGGATGGTGTCTGCATTTCCATGGAAGAATGCGGGTTCGGTGATGACCGAAAGGGCACAGCATCCTCCGCTCATCAGATCCCTGGCAACTGCCACGGGATCTCCGAATGTCCGCAGATGCCCCCGGGACGGACTTGCCGGTTTCATCTCCGCGATAACCGCATTCCGGTTCCGGCTTTTGGTGATCGCCTCATGGAGACTGATGGGAGTATGAACTGGCCTGGACCCGGGAGCATCCGGTGAAACCGGGGAGATTTCACCCGGAAAAGGCAGAGATGCAGCCCTGACCGTTGATGCCTGCACAATCTGGTCAAGGATCATAACGGACTTCCTGAAACACGGATGAGATCATCCAGTTTTTCTGCTGCTCTTCCTGAACTGATGGCCCGGTATGCCGTTGTAATTCCCTCATGGAGGGTTTCTGCTTTTCCCCCGAGATACACCGCCGCACCGGCATTCAAAGCCGTGATATCCTGGCACGGCCCTTCTTCGCCGGAGAGCACTCTCCCGATGATGGATGCATTCTCCTCCAGGCTTCCTCCCCTGATGCTCCCGATATCTGCCGGTGAAATCCCAAATTGCTCAGGATGAATCTCTTTCAGGGTGATAGTGCCGCTGCAAAGCTCGGCAACCTGTGTCGGTCCCGTGATGGTTATCTCATCCAGGCCGTCACCATGGACTACCATGGCGCGGGATATTCCCAGTTCCTTCAGGGCATCGGCGATAACCGGAACAAGGCCGGGATCGTACACCCCGATGAGACGGGCCTGTGCCCTTGCCGGGTTCAGAAGGGGCCCCAGGATATTGAAGACGGTATACACTCCCATCTCCTTTCTGACCGGAGCCACATGTTTCATTGCCGGATGGTACTGGGGTGCAAAGAGGAATCCGATCCCAACCGCTTCCACGGTCCGTGCTGCTGCTTCAGGTGTCGGATCCATCGTGACACCCAGTGCCTCAAGAACATCGGCAGACCCGCTCCGGCTTGACACACTCCGGTTCCCGTGTTTGACGACGGGAACACCTGCCGCAGCGGCAACGATTGCTGCAGCGGTACTGATATTGAACGTCCCTCCGGAGACCTCCCTGTCCCCGCCAGTCCCGCAGGTGTCTACCATCATCCCCGATACCCGGGGCGTTACCGGGATGGCACAGGCCTGCATGACTCGTGCAAACGAGGCTATCTCCGATGCAGTCTCTCCCTTCATCCGAAGGGCAGTCAGGAAGCATCCGATCTGTGCACCGGTTGCCATTCCTCCTGCGATCTGATCCATCACCGCGGAGGCTTCATCTGGCATGAGATCCCTTCGGGATATCACCTGACGGATTGCCTGCTGGATCATCAGAGACCTCCGTTTGAGAGAAAGTTCTCAATGATCCGGTGACCTGCCGCAGTCATGATACTTTCAGGGTGAAACTGAACCCCGTGAACGGGAAGCGTGCGATGGGATACTGCCATGATACACCCGTCATTTTGTGAAGATGCGGTAACGACAAGCTCGCCCGGAAGCGAATCCGGATCTGCTGCAAGCGAATGATACCGCGTTGCGGTGAAGGGGCGCGTTATTCCTGCGAATAGCCCCGTTCCGGTATGTGATATCAGGCTTGTCTTGCCGTGAACAGGCTCAGAAAGCCGGGTAATCTTCCCGCCATAGCTGCTGATGATGGTCTGATGTCCGAGGCATACTCCGAGGATCGGAACCTGGCCTGCGAACTGTTCAATGACCTCCCTGCATACACCTGATTCATCCGGGGTTCCAGGTCCGGGGGAGAGGATAATCCGTTCCGGGTTTTCGTTCTCGATCCTGCTGATCGGCTGATCGCAGGTGACAGCGACCGGGTTTGCACCTGACATACCGACCAGCTGGAGAAGATTGTATGTGAAACTGTCAAAACAGTCCACAATGGTTACATTCATGCTGATCCTCCTGAGCTGGAGAGGCGGGGGGAGTTCTCGGCGGCGATTGCCCGTGAGAGGGCCGTCAGCATGGCACCTGCTTTCTGCCGTGTCTCTTCATACTCCCGATCCGGATCTGAATCTGCCACGATTCCCGCCCCGGTCTGAAACGAAGCAACCTTATCCCGGACTATTGCCGTGCGGATAGCGATTGCAAACTCGAGGCGGTCGTCAAATCCGATATATCCCACCGCACCGGCATACAGACCACGTGGATGGGCTTCAAGACCCGATATGATCTGCATTGCCCGCAGTTTTGGTGCCCCTGATACTGTTCCGGCAGGAAAACACGAACAGAGTGCCTCGAACCGGTCTGTGTTTTCACGAAGTTTTCCGGTGACAAGCGAAGTCAGGTGCTGGACATGGGAGAATTTCTCAACTTCCATGAAGGAACTGACCTTCACGGATCCGAACGATGCGACCCTGCCGATATCATTTCGTGCCAGGTCCACCAGCATCAGGTGTTCTGCCCGCTCCTTCTCATCAGCAAGCATCTCTTTGGCAAGGCGATCATCTTCCCCGGGATCTTTCCCCCTGGGACGGGTTCCGGCAATCGGGACGGTGGAGATATCATCCCCGTCCACTTTCACCAGCATCTCAGGACTGGAACCGATGATCGTCTCATCGCCAAATTCAAGGAAATACAAGTATGGAGACGGATTGAGCTCCCTGACTTCCCGGTAGATGGAAAACGGATCACCCGGATAAGGGGTTTCAAACTTACGTGATAGTACTGCCTGGAAGATGTCCCCGGCCCTGATATGATCAAGGGTCCGGACAACGGCATTGGTGAACTCTTCCCGGGTCATCGGAGAGGAGACCGGAGCCGGAGTAACCTGCTTATCTGCTCCTGATCTCCGGCCCTCCTCTTCTGACACCGCTTCTACCCTGCGGATCAGATCCCTGACCTGTGATGCCGCATGTTCATAGATGGAGCGATAGTCATCACCCTGCTGAACCACCGGTGAGACAAAAGCCGTGCAGGTGCCTTCCAGGTGATTCAGCACCACTCCTGAAGAGACGACCATGAACCTGCCGGGAGGGCTTCGCTTGTCCCGTCCTGCATCCAGATACCCGTCGTTGAGATAGGTGACCATATCATACGTGCAGTATCCGACAAGACCTCCGGCAAAACCTGCGGGGGCTTTTTGGGTGAGAGTGCGGCCTGCCATGTACCTCCGAAGATCCTCGATCGGACGGATTTTTTCCTCACTGCCCCCACCAATTGTGGTAATTTCAGAGATTCCGGTCCCGATGATAGAACGAACCGCTCTGCGGGGCACTCCTTCCATCGATTCCAGGAGAAATCCTCTTCCATCCCTCATTTTCTGGTACAGAGTTGCCGGAGAGGCATCAGGAATCCTGATTGTCCTGGTAACTGGTATCAGACCCGGCTCTTTCAATGCTTGAGCAGTTTTCTGAAACTCCTCGTATGGCTGATCCATTGACAGGCTGCTTCCTGTCACCGCGGCCTCCATTCCAATGGCATCACCCGGGGTGTTTGAATGTATGTCTGAATCATGTACATCATAATCTATCATTGTACATATTTATACATTGTTGATCTGATTGAGTCCTTTGAGTGCATGTTTTCCCCCTATCAGAATCACGGATATCCCGACTATTACCAGAACGAGAAGAGATGGAGCACAAAAATGTGTTATTCAGCTGCTGTGAATAACTCGATAATGACCGGGTGTTAATTCATGAACGGCCCTGGATCTTTTTTTCCCGGTTTTTTCGAAAAACCACTCAATCGTTTTTTCAACCACTTCCCGTTTTGACCGCAATTCATCACACCTGCTGCGGATTCCGGCCATCTCCTGACAGAGTATATCTATCTGCAGTCTGAACACTTAGATGAGCATACACGCTGTAACCACCCGGGTTGTTTCAATTCAGATTATCCATTCTGGTGCAAATACGGCGAATCCATACCAAAAAGGACATGTTCGTGAGACCGAAGAGAGATGCGACAGGCGGGAGGCCCCAGGCATTTGATCCGGGTACTGTCGTCCCGGTTGAAGAGGCAATACGGATTGTCCGGAGCATTGCTCATCAAACAGGTACCGAGACGATCCCGATTGATGAGGCAGACGGGCGAACCCTGAATGCGACCCTCTTTGCACCCGATGATGTGCCGGGTTTTGACCGGGCTTCCCGGGATGGGTATGCCATCATCGCGGCTGATACCCTCGGTTCATCATCACATCATCCGGTTGTTCTCATTCTTTCAGGAACGGTTGAAAAGGGGGTATCAGATGCAGGGGCGCTGCTCACCGGACAGGTATCTGCCATTGAAACCGGGGGAAAACTGCCAGATGGGGCCGATGCCGTTGTCAGCGCAGAGGACTGCAGGGTTGAAGATAAGAGAGTAATAATCTCCCATCCGGTAAGGAGATATGAAAATATCATCCGGAAAGGTGAGGATTATTCCCGGGACGAACCCGTCTATCCGAAGGGTTGGATTATCAGGCCCCAGGATATCGGAGTATTGGCTTCGATCGGAATCACGAGGATAACAGTTTGGAAAAAACCCGTTATCGGGATCATCTCAACCGGAAAAGAACTCGTCCCATCAGATTCCGTCCCCCGTTCAGGGGAGGTCAGGGAAGTGAACTCGTATCTCATCTCAGCCTTCTGCAAGAGACAGGGGGCTATCCCGGTGCGGTATGGGATCGTCAGGGATGATGCAAGCCGGCTTGGCAGGCTTGTCGAGCAGGCAGCGCCGGAATGTGATGCAATCATCATCAGCGGAGGAAGTGCACGGGACGATCATGATGTGACGGCAGAGGTCATCAGGTCTTTAGGAGAGGTCTATACCGATGGGATCACCTTTGCTCCCGAAAAGAGAACCACTATCGGCAAGATCAATTCTGTTCTCATTATCGGCCTTCCCGGCCATCCATCTGCCACATATCTCGTCTTAAGTCTTGTTGTCATCCATCTGATTCAGGCGATGAAGGGATCACCCTGTCAACAGGTGTACCGGCGCCAGGTCACTCTTTCTGACCACCTCCATGCATTTCCTGATTCTGACCGGTACATCAGGGTGAAAATAAACGGAGATACTGCCATTCCTGTCTTTGGAAAAGCAGGCCTGATGAATATGCTCAGTCTGAGCGATGGGATCGTGAGGATTCCGGCAAATAGTGGAGGATTCAGGACAGGAGATCGGATCGAGGTGATGATCTGGTAAGACTGAACTGATAAATTCCCTCAGGTAAAATACTGGATATGTACTTTGAACTCGGGTACAGGTTCGCAAAACAAGTACACCAGGCAATTCACCGGTCAGTGTCCGGAGAAACGGATAGTGCCGGCAGTGCGGGAGAGGAACAGAGAGCATATGTCTGAACCGGAACTGCCGCATGCCCACCCGTCTTCCGGATATTATTTTGACGTCGTTCCGATCGAGGAAGCGGTCCGTATCGTCAGAACGATCTCTCACCAGACCGGAACCGAAACCATAGCCATCGACGACAGCGACGGAAGAACCCTGAGCGAACCGGTCCATGCTCCTACCGATATCCCGGGGTTTGACCGATCCTGGAGAGACGGATATGCCGTGATCGCACAGGACCTCTCTTCTGCAAGTGAGAGTTCACCGGCAACCCTGACGTGTCTCGGAGCGGTCAAAATGGGAACACCCTCAGACAGTCAGGTAACCGGGGGTACGTGCATGTATATTCCGACCGGGGGACAACTTCCGGATGGTGCCGATGCCGTGGTCATGATCGAATACACCGAGCGGCTTGGAAAGACGGTTCTCATCAAAAAACCTGCCCTGGAAGGCGACAATATCATTCGGAGGGACGAGGATTTCAAAGCCGCAGACCTGATCTACCCTGCCGGATGGATCTTGCGGCCGCAGGATATCGGGGTCCTGGCATCAGTCGGAAAAACCCGTGTTGCCGTCAGGAAAAAGCCGATTATCGGGATCATCTCGACCGGAACCGAACTGGTTCCTGCAGAGGCCATTCCTCGTGCCGGAGAGGTGAGAGAAGTGAACTCACATCTCATCGCGGTCTTCTCACAGCGTCAGGGAGCCATCCCGATGCGGTATGGCATCATCAGAGATAACCCGGATGAACTCAGGCAGACGATTACCCGGGCATGCCAGGAATGCGATGCGGTTGTTGTCAGTGGAGGAAGTTCAAAGGATCGCAACGATGTCACGGCCCGGACCATCCAGGAACTTGGTGAAGTGCTGGTTCACGGGATCTCCATCGCCCCCGGGAAACCCACCATTGTGGGCAAGATCCAGGGTATCCCGGTCATCGGCCTCCCCGGACACCCGGCATCAACCTTCATGGTCCTCTCTCTGGTCGTCATCCACCTGCTCCAGGCGATGAAGGGGGCCCCGTGTCAGAGGGTATTTCGAAAGAGGGTACGGATGGCAACGAGTATTCCTTCAGAGCAGGGACGGGAGCAGTATATCAGAGTCAGAATTGACGGGGATGTTGCAACCCCGGTTATAGGAAAATCAGGTCTGATGAACACCCTCGCATGGAGTGACGGGATTATCAGGATTCCTGCAGGGGATGAAGGATTTGAGGCGGGAGATGAGACTGAGGTGATGGTCTGGTGAGGCGGTACCTCAGTCAGATTCCCAGACAGGAAGCGGTTTCAATCCTGCTAAACCGGTTTATCCGGCCGGATAGAACAGAAGTCATCCCGGTCACCCGGGCAGCAGGGAGGAGAGCAGCATCAGCAGTTTTTTCTCCTGATATGCTCCCTGCGTGCAAAATCGCATCAGTGGACGGGATTGCAGTCCGAAGTAGTGAGACCAGGGAGGCACGGGAGAGAACTCCCACCGAACCTGGTAATTATGCTACGATCAATACCGGCCAGCCGGTTCCTGATGAATACGATGCAATCATCCCGTATGAGGAGACAGGAGAGTCTTCGGATGGGAAGATCCAGGTTCGAAAACCGGCACGCCCCGGGCAGAATATCAGACCTGCAGGGGCAGACGTTGAGATGGGGAGGCTGCTCTTTCCCGCAGGTCACTGCCTGACCGCGGCTGATGTCGGGGCACTCCTGACCTGCGGGATTATGGAGATAAAGGTCTGGTCACTTCATGTCTCCCTGATTCCGACCGGTGATGAACTGGTTGCCCGGTCATCTGTCCCCGGGCCGGGCCAGGTCCGGGAGAGCAATACCGCGATGATCTCTTCTCTTCTTGAGCAGGCGGGGATATCATCATCATGTCATGATATCATTCCTGATGACCCGGAAAAACTCAGGGAAGCGATCATCGCTTCCCTTGAATCATCAGATGTGGTCATCATCCCAGCCGGTTCATCAGCAGGAACCCGTGATTATACACGGAAAGTCATTGAGGAAATGGGAACCATCCTCTTTCACGGGGTCGCAATCAGACCGGGAAAGAGTCTCCTCTGTGGTGATATCCAGGGAAAGGCGGTCATCGGTCTTCCTGGCCAGCCTGTTGCATCACTGACAGCATTCCAGGAGGTTGTTTTTGATCTTCTCCGGCACTGGGGATTTCATCCCCCCCGTGATCCGGTCTGCACTGCCCTTACTGCTGAACCAATCTCCAGTGACGGTGGAATTGATGAATACATACCGGTCTCGATCTACAGGATGGAAGGAGAGACGTATGTCCTGCCCCGTCCCCGTGGTCAGGCAGGGCAGATACAGGGAATCCGATCAAACGGAATATTACACATTCCTGCACGAAAAGAGGGGTATGCACAGGGTGCCAGAGTTGAGGTCAGGATCACGAGAGAGACAGCACCGGAGATGCCATCCGTTCTTCTCTGCGGTCCGGGCGGTCCATTTCCCGACATCCTTGAAGCATCGTGCGGCGATGCCATGATTCCGCTTGTATACCGGACGATGTCTCCAACAGGGTCCGCGGCTGCTCTCTGCAAGGGCACTTGTCATGGCATTCTGGTACCGGAGCAGGCAATTGAAGAAGAGGGGGAAGTAATGAATCTTATCAGGTCTGCCTGCAGAGATCCGCTCATCATCTTCCATGCCGGTGCAGCTCCGGAAGGATTCTGCTCAGGGAAAGTGTATTCCTGGGATACACTCCCTTCCATCAGATCCATATCCCACCGGCCAGGAGCCCAGCTGCACCAGGTTATCCCTGATAAGCCAGAATATTCTCTCATGGGGGAGAGAATCGGGAAAGTATGCCATATCATTGCAGAAACGGAGGATGATGTCATCAGCCAGGTTGTATCAGGGAAGGCCGACGCCGGAATCTGCTCCTGGATGAAGGCGAAGATCACAGGTCTGTCATTTCTTCCAGGCGCACCCGGCAGATGGTGCATGATTGTCAGGGACAAATCAGAAATCCATACAGAACTGATGGATCTTATCAGGTTTCTGCAAACTGATATATGGCGAAAGCAGCAGCCACCGTTCATTGCAGAAGTACCAGGAACGGTTCATCTCCAAATCTCTCCTGCAACCGGACAATCTCATCATGATGCAGGGTCCGGGGAAACAGGAGGAGTGAAACAATGAAAGGGGCAGAATTCATTGAGTCCACCTCGTACAGAGACGAGCCGGTCATCACTGATCAGGCACAGGGCATCAGGGCACCGGAGATAGAAGAGCCACCCCTCGGAGATCTCATCGAACTTCCTGACCCGGACCGTGAAACTGTCAGTGAGTTGGATCTTTCGGTGGCGATCGAACTGAGGGAGAGCATCCGGACATACACCGGAGAAGAACTGACACGGGTCGAACTCTCATATCTGCTCTGGTGCACGGCAGGAATCAAGTGGGTATTAGAAGACGCTTTCAGGACCGTCCCTTCTGCCGGGTGCCGGCATGCAATTGACACCTATCTGGGCATCCGAAGGGTAACGGGAATAAAACCCGGAATATACCGGTATATTGCAATGGATCATGGACTGGAGTGCCTTCCGGGAAATCCTGATTTTTCGGATGAACTGACGGAAGCCTGCCTTGGCCAGCCCTGTGTTGGCGACGCGG
>CAZXRT010000008.1:0-914 GCA_964642535.1 uncultured Methanospirillum sp. | reverse complement strand
TATCGCATGACCTGGCGGTATGGCGAGCGGGGCTATCGCAACCTCTTCCTGGATGCCGGACATGTCTGCCAGAACCTCTACCTTTCTGTGCAGTCGGTAGGGTGTGGAACCTGTGCAATCGGGGCGTTTCATGATCAGAAGATGAATGATCTGCTCGGCCTTGACGGAAAAGAAAAATTCGTTATCTATATGGCTACCGTTGGAAAAGTGTCTGCTGAAGAGGAATAACCAGTCAGAACCTGATAATCTCCTGGCAGCAGCCGGTTCCAGGTGAGAGTCTCTTCGTTCATCAGATCACAGTTTATGCAGATTTTTCACGGGCAGGTCCTACAGGATACCGATCTTTACCGAATTACCATCAAAGATCCGTGCAAGATCCTTTCATGAGATCATGGATGAGCATCCCTACCTGGTGTGATCTCTATGGTGCATGTTCAGGAGATTTTATATCTTCAAATCGTTTCACTGCACGCAGGGGAAGTGTTCCATTCTCAGGGTCCACGGTGAATGAAGATGAATCTATCCCAAGATAGCGAAAAAATTCCCTGATGAGAAGGTTTTCATTCATCCCTTCCGGATTTCCTGATGCAATATCATCCACTATCTGAATGAGCGATGAATTGACCATGGAAAATACCGTTTCCCCTTCAGTGCCATATGAAATATCGATTCCAAGCATGGAGATGAGGCAGGTAAGCACCCTGATCTCTTCTCCTGCCCCATGGTTCCCGGAAGCGTTTTCAGGACCGGGAGTACGATCTGATTGAGGCTCCAGGAATAACTCTTCTCCATATCCGGTAGTACAACAGACAAGGAGAGAGATGAGTGTGATGAAAAAAACCGGACTTTTGGGTAGTATCTTCTTCATGGTGTCCAGATCCAGATATGGGATCACTGCAAGGTTTGCATCAGTC
>CAZXRT010000007.1:6903-17885 GCA_964642535.1 uncultured Methanospirillum sp. | reverse complement strand
TTCCCAGGATCCACAGGCTCCGTCCGGCATGTGCCCAGGTCAGGGCACGGGATGAGTCCAGTACCAGTGCCTTCTGGTATGCTTCGGCCGCCTCGTTATGGCGCTCAAGAAGGGCCAGAGCATCTCCTTTTCCTGCATACGCAGCCGGATTTGTGCCATCGAGTTTGATTGCCCGGGAATAGGCATCAAGACCACTCTGGTATCTTCCGGTCTTGCACAGGCTGTCACCCTTTTTTACCCAGAGGGAGGGATTGGTCTGGTTTTTATCAAGTGCCCGGCTGTACGCATCAACAGCATCATCATATCTGCCAAGGCCGAAATTTGCATCACCTTTTCCGATGAATGCTGCAATCTCCCGCGGTGCCAGGTCCAGAACCTGCATAAACGCCTGCAATGCCTCTTCATACCGCCCAAGACCCAGATACGCTTTTCCTTTTCCAAGCAGGATCTCAGGTTTCTCAACCCCTGATGTCATGGCCTTGTTGTATGCAAGAAAAGCCTGGTTATAGGTTTCCAGCGCCTGCTGGAACTGCTCGGCATCAAGAAGCCGGGATGCAGATGAGATCAGGGAACGGGTCTCCTCCAGCCCTGGATCAGATGACGGGATCGTGCCGGCTGCATCTGCCTCCTGGACTACAGGTACGAGAAGGACGGCAGAAACAGCCAGAACGATCATGAGGCAGAATAGTGCCCGCATGTCTCAGGATTATCTGACCAGTCATTTAGAGTTTCTGCTTGCTCTGATACTATCCAGCACCAAAATCCAGGTCTGCCGGACCCAGGCGGTTTCCGTCATACGGACAGTACTGTTCTGCACCCGCCCCTTGGTATCCGCAGACCGGACAGGTGAGAACCTGCCGGTTACGGCCCCGGAGAAAGAAGAAAGGAACAAACAGGAAGAGAAAGAAGAACGGAAGTCCGAGGAGGAAACAGGCGATGGTTATTCCGACTGATACGACCAGGAGGAACAGGGAGAGGACTACCCGGTTCGTTCTGCCACCTTCCTGACTGCCCATGCCGGCAAGGCGTCAGCATAAGGCCCCACGATCCCGGCAAGGTCACGGCCCCCGACCCAGCCGGAAACCAGCCGTGACCCGATACCGGCAACGATGGCTTCTCTGGCCTCATGCCGGTGTGTGCAGGATATCACTGCATCCCGTACCAGATCCTGCTGAGTCCTGACCACCTCACGGGCAATATCAAGAACCCCGGATTCTCCGATCTCGTCAGGTTCTGCACAGACCACCCGGGCAAGCCGCCGGATACAGTCAGCCCGTCCGGTTCCTTTCCGGTCAGCAGTTTCTGTCGTAAATTCCTCAGGCGGTATCAGACCAAGAGCGACATTGGCATCGCCGGTGGAGGCAAAATACTCGGTGCTCACGGGAGTGATGATACCGCCAACCGGAACGAATCTTACAAGAGTTGCAACATTGGTCCGGAGCAGGCCGCAGTACACCATGTACCCCTGCTGCAGCCGGGTGAGATCGGTCTGGCCAACCATCAGGGAGAAGACATTCAGCGGGATGATATCGGTTGTCGTGCTCCCCATATCCACCAGGACCGCATCAGGATACTCTTCTCTCAGGTGATCAGCCATCGCAAGCCAGTTTGCAGCTGCCAGCTCGGGGACTGCCCCTGAATGAAATTTCCCGTCCATTCCGTAGAACCGTGCCGTAGGAAAGACAGCCCTGACCTGCTCAACGATAAAGGAGATTCCTTCTATCCGGGATGAGAAACAGTCAGCCAGCTCCCCACTCATCACAACAGCCGCTTCTTCCCCGCCATGAGGCCGCAGAAGATCAGCGATGGGCGCTTCCTGCCAGAGCGGACAGTAATAGAGGTGAACACCGGTATCATCCACCACCTTCAGGTTTGCCCCGCCGACATCAATCCCGATCATGGACTGTGACCACCCCGTCTTTGCCAAATACTGCCCTTCCCCGAAGTGTTACCCGGTCAGGGGATCTGCCATACGAGGCCCGGAGAATGATATCTCCGATCTCCTCTTCCATAACAGCAGATATCCCGATAATACTGTCTGTCGGACGGGGATTGACATCAACCACCACAATCCGATCATCGGTGACCACCAGGTCGACTCCGGTATATCCCTGGCATCCGAGCACCGTTGCTGCTTTCCGGGCGATTTTGATGATCTCATCCTGGTGTGGATGGGTCACCGGGGTCTCTCCCCCGTGATAATGGATGAATCCCTCGTCATCGAACGTGATATGCTGCCGGTTCAGGGAGAGAACCAGAGGGCCTTCTCCGGTATAATAGAGACAGACTTCTCCGACAACCCGGCTTCCGACAAGGCTTACAGAGAGATGCTCACCATCGATGAACTCCTGGCCCATCTCCTTTTCCCCCGGTTCCTCGTCCCGGTACCGCATGTTCACGGCTCCACATCCGGAAATCTCCTTGATGATGCGTCTGCCGGAGCTGACCTCGGCAGGAACATCGATCCCGTTCTTTTTCAGGGTATCAGCGGTGCGTCGCTTGTTTGCACAGACCGCGACTGCAAGGGAGCTGCACCCGATATTGCGGGAGAAATCCTCTGCCATCTTGGTATACCGGGCAAGCAGGTGATCCGGAGCGATGATCAGTGCTTCATCGCATTCAGGAGCGAGCCTGCGGATCTCATCGCCAAAATCACTTCCCGCCCCGGGCATCACCACTTCGCAGCCGATCCGCTGAAAACTCTCCGCAAGAGTCCTGACCATGGCCAAGCCCTCAGGTGCCAGCGCCGAGTCATGAGACACTGTATATTCTGCGATGAGGATTTTCATGAAAAAAAGGTTGGACTCCTATCCATTAATCATCCTCCATCAGACATCCTCATACTCTCTCCCGTGCATGTACTGGGTAATGGTACCCCGCATCCTCCTGACCAACGATGATGGTGTAAACTCAGAAGGCCTCTGGGCTGCATACGAAGCCCTGGCTCCCATCGCAGATGTAACCGTCTGTGCCCCGGCAACCCAGCAGAGTGCTGTCGGCAGATCGGTCTCCATTTTTGAACCGCTCAGGGTCAACGAGGTGATGCATCATGATGTGCGGGCATATGCTGTCGGGGGGAAACCGACCGATTCGGTGATCATCGGTCTGTTTGCCCTCCACCTGAAACCTGATCTCGTAATATCCGGGATTAATATCGGAGAGAACGTCTCTGCCGAGGCAGTGACCACATCAGGAACCGTCGGAGCTGCCCTTGAGGCTGCAAACCAGGGCATTCCAGCGGTGGCATTCTCCCTCCAGGTGGAAGACCAGGCAGAAAAGTTTGAAAACCCGAAGTTTCCGGGTGACCGGTTTGTCGGGTCCAAGATGGTGGTCAGGGATGTCGTCTCCCGGATCATCAGGGAGGGATTTCCCCCGCACACCCATGTCGTGAACGTGAACATCCCTTCCGAGATCAGGGGAGGATATGAGATCACACGGCTTGGTGAGCGGCTTTTTGAAACCGGAGTGGAAAAGCGCCTTGATCCCCGCGGTAAACCCTATTACTGGATCAACGGCCCGCTAGTAACCGATGCCCCGGAGGGGACCGATGTCCATGCCGTGCATAAAGGCAACATCTCAATAACCTCCATCACCCTGGACTGTACTTCGTACCCGGCCGCCGGTCCCCTGCAGCAGCTCTTCTCCGGCGAACCCGGCCAACATCCTTAAGAAGATTCTCTGCTAATCTGACCAGCAATGTCGCAGCCCGGGAATGGAAACCCGAAAGAGAACGCAGGATTCAAGGCAGCAGAGTACATCAGGGACGGAATGGTAGTGGGGCTTGGAACCGGTTCAACGGTTGCCTTCACCATGGACCAGATTGCAGAGATGATCCGCGAAGGCCTTCAGATCACCGGGGTGCCTACCTCGGTACAGACCGTGATGAGAGCCCGCCAGCGTGCCATCCCCCTGGTTTCGCTGGATGATGCCGACCGGATCGATCTGACCGTTGATGGTGCAGACCAGATTGATCCTGCTCTCCGGCTCATCAAGGGGCGGGGTGCAGCCCACGTCAGGGAACGGTGCGTGGCAGATGCCTCCGAACGGCTGATCATCGTTGCAGACGAATCAAAACTGGTTCCCCGGCTCTGTGGGCCGGTACCGGTTGAAGTGATCCCCTTTGCCCTAGGTCATGCCATAAGGCGTCTTGAACAGATCGGCGGGAAGGCCGTTATCCGCGAAGGCGAGAAGAAAGACGGGCCGGTCTTTTCCGATAACGGAAATATTATCCTTGACTATCATTCCGGACCAATCGAAGATCCGCTCGCAATGGAGACGAATATCAACAATATTCCCGGTATCGTCGGGTGCGGGATCTTTGCCGAGTATTCATCCCTCACAACAGTCATTATCGGAGAAAAGGAAGGCTGCCGGATTCTCAGCGGGCAATAATCTCCGGAGACGGCTCCTCAACAACCCTGCGTATCTGATCGATGATATTCAGTTGCGCTGAGAATGCTCCCCTTTTTTCTTCTTCGATATCATCGAGAATTTTTCTGACCGGAGAGGAGAGCCGGTACTGCCTGACCGGTCTGCCTTTGTTGCTGCCATTGCATTCCAGGGCCTCTGCCCATTCCCTTTCTACCAGGTAATTGAGGGCAACACTCACCTCCGGCTGTCTCAAAGCGGTACCCCGTTCAATATCCCGGGAAGTCAGACCCGGCTTTCTGATCAGACAGACGAGGACCCGGGCGAAACACCGCCTGATCCCTGCTGCAACGAACATATCAGCGATAGCCTCATCTCTTGATGTATACATCCGCGATTGACAAATATCCATACCAGCCCCCCACCGGACTCACAGATTGTATTGTGCGGTATGTATTACCTCACATTTAATCTATTTAAAAATATACAAATGAGTTTATGAAAATAGGGATCTTCAGAGAAGACCAAGTCCTTTCAGATCGCCCATGATCTTCAGAACTGCCCGTGTTGCATCTTCAGGAACTTTTCCGCCGGTAATAATCAGTTTTCCAGATCCGAACAGGAGAACCACCACCTTGGGATCATCAAGACGGTACACTAAACCCGGGAACTGCTCGGGTTCGTATTCGATCTTTTCCAGGTTAAACCCGACGGCTATCTTGTTCAGGTTGATTCCTGCCCCAAGATCGGCTGAAGTGACAATGTTCTGGACCTTGTAGGTAAGTTCATGAGGAATGTCAATCCCAAGACTGCGAAGTTTTTCACCCAGGATATCAAGCCCGGAGTTCAGGCTTTCCATGCTCTTTGCACCGGTCAGGACAACCTTTCCCGAACCGAACACCAGGGCTGCGATCTTGGGATCCTGCATCCTGATGACCACACCGGGGAATCTTTTCTTGTTATACTCTGCATCCTTGATACTGGATGCTATCAGAGGCAGGTTGAGTGACTCTGTTATTTTTGCAGAAGCAACGATGTTTTCTATCCGCAAAGAGTTCTCCGGGCTGCCAGTCATATTTATAAATGTAATAAATCAGTATATAAAGAGTTGGGTGGGTTATTCTTCCAGTGTGGAGACATCACCAGGATCCATGCCCAGTTCTTTTGCCTTGAGAACCCTCCGCATAATCTTCCCGCTTCTCGTCTTTGGAAGGCTCTCAACAAATTCAAGCTCTGCAGGAACTGATATCGGACCGAGCATCATCCTGACATGATATTTCAGGTCATGAATCAGTTTGGGAGTGGGCTGTGCCCCGTCTCTCAGGATGACAAAGGCCTTGATCAGGTTCCCTTTCAGATCATCGGGCTTTCCGATGGCAGCTGCTTCAGCCACGGCACTATGGGAGACCAGGGCACTCTCGATCTCGGCGGTCCCGACATTGTGTCCGGCAACGATGATGATATCATCAGACCTGCCAAGGAGCATGATGTAACCTTCCTCGTCCCTGACTGCCAGGTCATTGGTGCTGTAATACCCGTTCCTGCCCATTGCCCAGTACTGGCGGTACCGCTCCTCGTTCTGATGCACCGTCTGCATCATTGACGGCCAGGGTTCCTTGATGGCAAGGAATCCGGTCGTTCCTGCAGGGACAGGTTCTCCTTCCTCATTGACCACATCGGCCACGACTCCGGGGATGGGCCGGCCGGCAAATCCGGGTTTCATCGGTTCTCCCACCATCGTGGTGATCATATGCATCCCGGTCTCGGTCTGCCACCAGGTATCCAGAATCGGGCACCGATCTTTTCCGATATGATGATAAAACCATTCAAATGCTTCAGGGTTGAGGGGTTCTCCGACAGACCCGAGGATCCGCAGGGATGAGAGGTCACTCTTGTCAGGATACTCATTGCCAACCTTCATGAACATCCTGATTGCAGTCGGGGCAGTATAGAAGATGGAAACTCCGTACTCCTCAATCAGCCGCCACCAGATCCCGGCGTCAGGATAGTCGGGAGTGTATTCGGTCATGAAGATCGTTCCCCCGACCAGGAGAGGACCGTAGGTACCATAGGTATGTCCGGTGATCCAGCCCGGATCAGCCGTACACCAGTAGAGGTCGTTCTCCTGCAGGGTGAGAATATATTTTGTCGTATAGTACGCCCCGACCATGTATCCGCCGGCAGCGTGGACGATCCCTTTCGGGGCACCGGTTGTCCCGGAGGTATAGAGGATAAAGAGCGGATCTTCAGAACTGACCGGTTCAGGGGGACAATGCCGGGCAGCAGAACTGATGAGATCTTCATAATCAACCTCAAGATCATCAAGGAGTCCGACTTTGGGCTCCTGTGTCCTGAGCACAACAACCCGCTCGATCGTCGGGGCATTGATGATCGCCTCTTCGACGATGGGTTTGAGCGGAATACTGCCTCCCCTCCGGACCGATGCATCCGCGGTGATCACTATCTTGGCCTGGGATCCGACGATCCGCTCATTCAGCGCCTTTGCCCCGTACCCGGCAAAGACCACCGTATGAACGGCTCCGATTCGGGCGCAGGCAAGCATGGCAACCACCATCTCCGGAACAGCCGGCATGTAAATACATACCCGGTCACCTTTCTGAACACCGAGCGATTTCAGCCCGTTAGAAAACCGCATCACCTCTTTGTGCAGCTGGTAATAGGTGAGAATCCGCTCACGGTTGTTCTCACCGACCCAGCAGATGGCTACCTTGTTACGTCGATCGTTGTTCAGGTGACGCTCCAGGCAGTTGTAGGTGATATTGAGTTTTGCATTGGTAAACCACCGGGCGTGGGGGTGATCCCATTCCCGGATCTTATCCCATTGCTCAAACCAGAGAAGATCAGATGCGATTCTGCGCCAGAATGCATCTGGATCTTTCGTAAATTCCTGGTACTCACGGTTATAATTGTGGATCAGTGCCGACTCCCGATACGATGGATCAGGATAGTAGATTTTTGATGACAATGGTGTTGTCTCTTTGCCGGTTGAGATATCCTCACCCCCTGACTGTCATCATTTATCATGAACAATTCTACATAGACTTTCCTGAACGTTGTATTCATCATGAACAATAATTACAATTGTTTATATGGAATTGTGGTGCACACATAAGTGCGAAATATGACGATGACTACATCGTCATTTGTTGAACTTTCCTGATACGCGATCAGGATACGGTTCATCATTCAATTGAGGTTAATGCATGGCAGAATGGATGCTCAGTGAGTCCGAGGGGTATGATCTCCTCACCAGGTATGGTATTCCGACCCCGAAGTACAGGATTGTGACCCGTGCCGAGGATGCAGGAGCAGCAGCAGAAGCAATCGGATTCCCGGTTGTTATGAAGATCATCTCTCCGCAGATCATTCACAAGAGTGATGCAGGAGGGGTCATCGTCGGTGTCGGGACAAAAGAGGGAGCACAATCTGCTTTTAACCAGATCGTCTCCAATGCCAGGGCATATGACCAGAATGCAGAGATTACCGGAGTTATTGTCGAAAACCAGGCATCACCAGGTCTTGAACTGATCATCGGCGGAAAGACTGACCCGACCTTTGGCAAGGTTATCACCTTTGGTATCGGCGGGACTCTGGTCGAGCTGATGAAGGATGTCACGCTCCGAATCCTCCCGGTCGACGAGGATGAGATCCGGGCGATGGTCAAGGAGATCAACTCGTACCCGCTTATCACCGGATACCGGGGTTCAAAACCCAAGGACGAGGAAGTTCTCATTCAGATCATCAAGAACATCTGCAAGATGTTCATGGAGCAGACAGATCTGAAAGAATTTGATGTCAACCCGATCCGGCTGTACGATTCGGGTGCCTGTGCGGTTGACGCCCGGATCATCCTGGACGATGATATCAGCCTCCTGCACAGTGATGAGCGGCCGGAAGTGCCGTTTGAGTATTTCAGACCCAAGTCAGTTGCCGTCATCGGAGCTTCGGATGAGAAGACGAAGATGGGGTATGCGATCATGCATAACCTGCTTCACTTCCCTGGCAAAGTCTACCCGATCAATAACAAGCGTGACACGATCCAGGGCCTGAAGGCATACCCGACAGTCCTTGATGTGCCGGAAGAGTCAGTGGACCTTGCCGTAATCACCGTCCCGGCCCGGCATGTCCCCGGCGTCATGGAAGAATGCGGGAAGAAGGGAGTGAAGATAGCCGTTGTCATCACTGCCGGATTTAAAGAGATGAGCGAGGAAGGTCACATGCTCGAGGACCGTATCGTCGAGATTGCAAACCGGTACGGCACCCGGATTGTCGGTCCCAACTGTCTCGGGCTTATCATCCCGCCGATCGGTCTTGACACCACCTACGTGGCACAGTCACCAAACCCGGGCAACATCGCCTTCATCTCTCAGAGCGGTGCCATCGTCAACACGGTGGTTGACTTCTCTCTCACCAAGGATATCGGGTTCTCCATGGTCGTATCAGTCGGAAACCAGGCTGATCTGAACTTCTTTGACTACCTCCGGGCAGCCGCTGCCGACCCGAACACCGATGTCATCATCATGTACATCGAGCAGATCAAGAACGGTAAGGCATTCATGGAAGTTGTCAGCGAGGTCAGCAGGCATAAACCGGTCGTAGCGTTAAAAGCCGGTTCATCAGCCCGAGGTCAGGCGGCTGCAGCATCCCATACCGGGTCGTTATCCGGGTCCTATGATGTATACATGGAGGCATTCCGAAAAGCAGGAGTGCTGCTTGTTCACACTCTCTCCGGGGCTTTCCTTGCCGCAGAGATGCTCTCTCACCCGAAACGGTATCCGAAAGGCCGCAGGGCCGTGGTTGTGACCAACGCAGGAGGATTTGCAGTTCTGTCATCTGATTATGCAGAGCGGTATGGTATCAAACTGATCGACCTGCCGGACTACCTTGTCAAGGAACTTGACTCCTTCCTCCCCGAGTTCTGGAACCGGGGCAACCCTATTGACCTGCTTGGTGATGCAACCGAAGAGCGGTTTGAAAGGACATTCGAGTACCTTGCCCGCAACGACACCCTCTGGGACATGTGTTTCATTGTCGGGTTCCCGAACAACATCCTGAGCTCAGAGCAGCTGGCAAACCAGATCCTCAAGTTTTCCAAGGCCACTGACAAGCGGCTCATCCCTGCCCTCCTTGGAGGAGCATCCATGGACCGTGGCCGCAAGATCCTGCACGGCCACAACATCCCGAGCTTTGAGGAACTTGACTACACGTACCGCGTGGTCGGCCGGCTCCTCTGGCAGGTGTACCGGGTCAAGGCCCAGGGTGTCTACTAACCCCCCTCTCCAGTATCCCATTTTTCCTTCATAAGACGCTCCATTCCCTGACTGATCAATATATATTCTCATCTTTCCTATGTTCGGCTACCAGGGAAAAACCATGAACCGATGCCTGTTAGTGTTGATCATCCTCTGCCTTTCTGCCGGCCTTACCGCCGGAGCAGAAAACACCACCGTGAGTGGAGATCTCATCGAGATTTCTACCCTGGATGCTTTCAGATCATATCTTGATAACCAGACAGAGTGGTATAACAGCCTGTACTCCGGGCACTCTGAAGATGAGGGGAGAGTGTATGCCGATGCGGCTATGCCTGCCGCAACATCTGCTCCCCTTCTGGCAGCTGCTGAGAAATCGGCAGCCGGTGCCTCTGATTACTCAACAACCAATGTCCAGGTTGCCGGTGTCGATGAAGCTGATTTTCTGAAAAACGACGGGAGATACATCTACCTGATCCACGGGAGCAGCCTGGTAATCACTGATGTTTATCCTCCGCAGACAGGGCATATCATCTCAGAAACACCGATTCAGGGAAGTCCTGAGCACCTTTTCCTACGCGGGGATACCCTTGTTGTCTTCTCCTCAGATTACGGAGTCTCCCGGGAGTATGCGGGTGATGCTTATCCTGGTTCCGATGCATCCGTGACACATGCGATCATCTATGATATCACGGACCGGGCTGCTCCCAGGCAGGTCAGGGATATCATCCTTCCCGGAACATATGAGAACGGAAGACTTATCGGCGATATCGTGTACGCGGTCACCCGTGAAGGGATCGGATATGGAGAACCCTTTATGCCGATCGTATACGAAGGCAGTACTGTTCTCGCCCGCCCATCGATCTGGTGTCCTCCGGTCCCGCTCTATTCATACAATCTTGCCACTATCACCTCGTTCAGTCTTCCTGACCCGGAGGGGATATCAGCAGTCTCCTTCCTTACCGGATATGACAATACCCTGTATGTATCTCCTGACAATGCCTATTTTGCGTACCAAAAATGGAATCCTTTCTGGTGGGGATGGAGATACCCGGTAGCAGGGAGCCCGGACGAAGGGGAAGAGACGATCATCCACCGGTTTTCCCTGCAGAACGGGACGATCGCATATGAAGCCTCGGGAACCGTTCCCGGTCATCTTCTGAACCAGTTCTCCCTCGATGAATCAGGGGGATATCTCCGGACGGCAACGACCATGAGCCGGTACCTGGGAGCGGACTGGAAAGAAGAGAACAACGTGTATGTTCTGTCACCTGACCTCACCATCACAGGCCGGCTCGAGCATCTCGCTCCCGGAGAGAAGATCTATGCAGCACGGTTCATGGG
>CAZXRT010000007.1:0-6803 GCA_964642535.1 uncultured Methanospirillum sp. | reverse complement strand
GCCGGCTCGAGCATCTCGCTCCCGGAGAGAAGATCTATGCAGCACGGTTCATGGGCGATCTGCTCTACCTCGTAACCTTCCGGCAGATAGACCCCCTCTTCGTGATTGACCTCTCAAATCCTGCACAACCCGGAATTTTGGGAGAACTCAAGATTCCCGGGTACTCTGATTACCTGCATCCCTATGACAAAACCCACCTGATCGGAATTGGAAAGGATACCGAAGAGACAGAATCCGGAGGGGTGATTTCTGCGGGAGTGAAGATCGCACTCTTTGATGTGAGCGACCTGACAAAGCCACGTCTCATCGACAGCAGGGTCATTGGAGAGAAAGGATCATCATCAGAAGTGCTCACTGATCACAAGGCATTCCTCCTGGACAAAAGCCGCAGCATGATGGTTCTGCCGATAAAAGAGGTCTTCAAAATACCCGTTTCATCGAGCACTTTTCCCGAATCATATACCACGGCAGTCTGGCAGGGTGCGTATGTGATGAAGATTGATCCAGAAACAGGGTTCATCGATATCGGAAGCGTGGAACAGGATCAGGTACGGCCGAATGACTACTCGTGGTCAGGATCATCGGTCCGGCGATCAGTATTGATGGATGATGCGTTGTATACAATATCAGATACCCGGATCATCGGAAGTGACATAAATTCACCGTCAGACCGGTTGATGATGATTGATCTTCCTTCCTCGTAATTCTCTTTTTTTTCCAGAACCATCAGGGTGACAGGAAAATTCCGGGCATGCCGGAAACTATTCTATCGCCATACCCGACTCCGGATTAATAAAAAATGTCAGAGTTTGAGTCCGGAAGTGTACACAAATCTCTTCTGGAATTGTTTTATCCCGCCGGTAACCTCAGATCGATCTTTCCAGGAATTTTCTGCTGCGGTTTTATTCCATTTCGGATCAACCGATTCATAATCATCAATGTCGCGGGCTTCCATGATACTCCCGGCAAATTCTGTGCTAACGGTTCCCTCGGCAAATCCTTTCCCTGAACCTTTATCCGGAGTGACGGCAATCCGGTAGTTCAAAGCTGCCGGGATGGATGAGGTTCCGGTTTCTCTGAGCCGGCCGCGACTTGAGAGCTGTGCACTGTTGATATTGATCAGGGCATTTTTCGCAGAGACAACATTACAAAACGCGGGCTGGATAACTCGGTCATCTCCTGAAAAGACACACCTGATATATTCAGACCGGTAATTCCAGTTCCCGGCGATTGATAAGAGATACTCTTCCTCACCCACCAGATGTGCCCCATCCACACCTGCATAGGTCAGTACTTTCTCATTCTCAAGATTATACCGAGTCCGACCCCGGTTGTCAGATACGAAATCAAAGTTCTTATTTTCGCTGATCTTCCCCCCGTTTGAAAGCAACAAGTCCCTGAAAACGGTATTGCCAATCACCTGTTTATAATGAAGAGGGCCATCGGTGGTTGCATTGCGGCCAGAGATGACCCATTCCATTCGGCTCACGTCTTCAAAGATACCGGTTGCATCCACCGCAGTATCGATGGAAAAACTCTGGTTTTCCGGTACATTGGAGGGAAGCCGGTCGGCAGATGCACCCCCGCTTAATGAAAAGAGGATCACAACCATCAGAAGAACAGGGAGGAACATCCCAAAGGGAGAGTTGATTCTTCCATTCGGGCACGAAAAAAACCGTATGCTTTTTTTCAAATCTTCGCAGGTATAAAAAATCTTCACTCCATTATCAGACATCATCAATCCAATTGATTATTGCATTTACCTTCTCTGTGGAGAATATAAAAAAAGGTTTTTATAAATCCTTCCAGGATACAGGGCCACGGTTTCATTTAGGTAGAATTCCTTTCATCTGCCCTTAATACTGTTGATGGTTTTTCCTGGCAGATCATTTCCGAGGCGTTAAAGCCGTACGGAGATTCGGAGCCCCAGGGGAAGACTCCGGTCATTGAATGTCTGAATCTTTACCAGGTTTGACCCACTCTGACCCGCTGGGCCATCCGATACCCGCAGATCACCTGGATTGTCTCCCCAACCTGTGAGTTCAGGCCCGGATCCCCGCTGTCCAGGTAGAGAAGCGGTGTTTTCCGAAGTTTTTCCGGTGTGGCAACCACGATCAGGGAGTCCATTCCCGCCTTTTGAATCACCCTGCTGCTGATCTGCTGGTTTCCCCGTCCCAGGACAAAACCCTGGGCACCGATGGGACTCAGGATGATCTTTACCAGAGGATACTGTTCGATGAGCCCGAGGATCTGCTGCTCATTCAGATCAGAGCCGACAAGCGTTCCCTGGTAGAACGCATCAATTCCCAGGAGGGTTTTGGGCTGAACCAGGCGGGATGCAACAGCCCCTGTCGTCGATCCCGCTCCGAGCAGGTAGAGGGTATCATCACGCATCAGTTCAGTGATGAACTGTGCGATCTCCTGGCGGGACTCTTCTTCATCACCAAATGATACCTCTTTGCATGACTGGCAGAGGGAATGGTCGGATGGAGTCAGAGCGATCCCGGTCAGGCGGGTTGCGAGCACCCCCTGTCGATACTGCTCCTCATCAACATCCATCACTTCTCCGTCTGTGAAGGACAGGGGTCTACCTCCTGATATCACCCGGGCTGCCGCTTCAGGTGTCAGGGCAAATACCCCGGAGTAGATCTTCACACCTGCCGGAATACCAAGGATAGGAGTCTTCCTTTGGGCAACAGAGAAGACATCGCGTGCCGTTCCGTCCCCCCCGCAGAAGACGATCAGTTCCACTCCTTCCCTGATCATCGCCCTGCATGCCTCACAGGTATCTTCGCCTGATGTATCAGGATCAGGAGGGATGAAGACCACCTGAAAGGGAAATCTGCGACAGGCAGCAACAACCTCTTCTCCCATTGCCCCACCGGCAGTATACAGGAAAAGATCATCTGCCCGCACAGAGGAGAGAAACCGGAGTGCCTTCTCAGGGGAGAGGGGGACGGCTCCCCGGCCGAGAGCGTCCCGGACCCGCCCGTCAGTTCCTTTCAGACCGACGGCTCCCCCCATTCCTGCAATCGGATTGATAACAAACCCGATCTTTCTCATGAGAGAGAGGGAAGTTTTTTGAGCGATTCGGCAATAAGGTCAGCAGGATATTCATAATCAGCAAGCGTTCCCGCAAAGTATGCCTCATAACTGGAGAGATCAAAGTGTCCATGCCCGCTGTGGTTGAACAGGATCGTCTTCTCCTCCCCGGTCTTCTTGCATTCAAGAGCTTTATCGATGACAACGCGGATGGCATGGCCTGCCTCCGGAGCCGGAATGATTCCTTCTGCCCGTGCAAAGGTGACAGCTGCATCAAAGACCTCATTCTGGTACACTGATGTGGAGGTGATGAGGTTATCCTTGTGAACACGCGATACAAGAGGAGCCATTCCGTGATACCGCAGACCACCGGCATGAATCGCCGGAGGAATGAAGTCATGTCCAAGAGTGTACATCTTCAGGAGCGGAGTCAAACCCGCAACATCTCCGAAATCATAGGTAAACAGCCCTTTCGTCAGGCTTGGACAGGCAGCAGGTTCGACGGCAATGATCTCGGTATCTTTATCCTTTCCGGAAATCTTGTCCTTGATAAACGGAAACGCGATACCGGCAAAGTTGGAACCACCGCCTGCTGACCCGATAATGATATCGGCTTTTGCATCAACCATATCCAGTTGTTTTTGTGCTTCCTGGCCGATGACAGTCTGGTGAAGACAGACATGATTGAGAACACTGCCCAAAGAGTAATTGGTATTCGCATGGGTTGCAGCATCCTCAACCGCTTCTGATATGGCGATCCCGAGGCTTCCGGCAGTACCCGGATACTTTTCCAGGATAGCACGTCCGGACTGGGTATCAGGAGATGGTGAAGGGACACAGTCCGCACCCCATACCTGCATCATCATCTTCCGATACGGTTTCTGGTCATAACTGCCCCTGACCATGTAAACCTTGCATTCAAGCCCGAAGAGCTGGGTTGCAAAGGCGAGAGAAGAACCCCACTGGCCTGCCCCGGTCTCGGTGGCAATCCGCTCGATCCCCTCTTTCATGTTGTAATAGGTCTGGGCAATGGCAGTGTTGGGCTTGTGTGAACCCGGCGGGCTTACTCCTTCGTACTTGTAGTAGATCTTTGCCGGAGTGCCCAGGGCTTTTTCGAGTTTATGAGCGCGAAAGAGGGGGCTTGGTCTCCAGAGCATGAGGATGTCGCGGACCTCATCAGGGATATCAACATACCGGTCCTGGCACATCTCCTGCCTGATGAGTTCTTTGGGAAAAATCGGTTCGAGATCTGCGGGCCCCACCGGTTTTTTTGTCTGCGGATGCATCGGAGGATCGAGCGGAGTCTTCAGATCGGCCTGGATATTATACCACTGCTTCGGGAACTCATTCTCATCAAGGATGATCTTCGTATTCATGTATTCATATGTATACCAATGAACATATTTATACATTATTGGTGAGTGATGTATCATACACCCCTGATACCCCCTGATGAATCAATAGATTCGCTCCATTATCCTCTTCCCGGTTGTAATCTCCTCCCTCAAAACTTTCTTATTTGAGAAATGAATTAACCATTAATGACAAAAGTGACAAAGAACAAGAATGCACCTCCCGAAAAAGGCGGGGGAAGCGTTAAACAGCCCATTGAGTCCCGGGACAGGAAGGCACTCCTCCAGGAGCTGGCCGGTGAGCATGGCACCCCGATTTTTATCATCGATCATGAAATAATCAGGCAGAATTACTTAGAGTTCAAACGCTGCCTTCCTGATGTCCAGGTATACTATGCCGCCAAGGCAAATACCAATCCTGAGATCATCAGAACCCTGTTTGAGATGGGGTGCAGTTTTGACGTCGCATCGATGCCGGAATTCATGGTGGTGTATGAAAATATCAGGGATATGCCTCCAAAAGAGCGCCAGGACTGGATCTGGGACAAGATCATCTATGCAAATACCATCAAACCGATTGATACCCTTCAGGCGCTGAACCAGTACAAACCTCTTGTCACTTTTGATAACAGCGAGGAACTGAAGAAGATCAAGAAGTACGCACCCGATTCCGGAGTTGTGCTCAGGCTGCGGGTTCCCAACACCGGATCGATGGTGGAACTGTCATCCAAGTTTGGAGCCGATCCCGGTGAGGCAGTCGATCTCATCACAGAAGCAACAGATCTCGGCCTGATCGTGGAGGGTCTGAGTTTTCATGTCGGAAGCCAGTGCACCAACTTTGATAATTATATCCAGGCTCTGGCCATCTCTGCAGATATTATCAGCGAAGCAGAGACCCGGACCGGTCAGAAGATCCGGATCCTTGATATCGGCGGAGGATTCCCGGTAAAGTATCACCCTGAGGTCAGGTCCCTGCAGGAGCTGGCAAAACAGCTAAACGAAGAGATCAACCGGCTGTTTCCGGAGGATATGCAGATTCTTGCTGAGCCGGGACGGTTCCTTGTCGCCAACGCATGCACGCTTGTCGCAAAGGTTGTAGGAAAAGCGTTCCGTGACGGGAAACCGTGTTATTATATCAATGACGGGGTCTATCATACCTATTCAGGGCAGATTTTTGATCATAACAACTACCCGGTTCTCGCCTTTAAAGAAGGAGAAACCCACATATCCGCAGTCTTCGGTCCCACCTGTGACGCCTTTGATACCATCACCCTCAGTGCCGAACTGCCGGATCTTGAGATCAGCGATCTGGTGTACTCGGAGAATATCGGTGCATACTCGATAGCATCATCCACGTACTTTAACGGATTCCCACCGGCGAAAGTCGTGCATATCAACAAATAACCCTTCATTTACCCTATACTCTTTTTACCTCAGATAACAAACGGTGATTCAGAACAGGAACACCGGTTCATGAACACTGTAACTGTCATCTGGATCAGGGCATTCATTCTGATCGCCATCGTATCAGCGGTAATCTCCTCCGATGGTGCATGCCCCTGCATGGAAGAGAATACATCAACCCGGCTTATCCCTCCTCTTCCGGCTGAAGGAATCGTGAAACCCCCGGCCGTTCAGACAGAGAATGTCATGGCTCCCGGAATCATCTCCGCTGAACTGAAAACTACTGAAAATGGACCCTCCCCGATGGCTGATTCATCCGCATCGCGGTGCATCCCGTCCGGAGCAACACAGGAGAGTGTTTCTGCCGATGCCTGGCCGGCTCCGATCATCACCTCCCTCTATCCATCATCTGCGGTTGCAGGAGGTGATTCCTTTGTACTCACGGTTGACGGGAATTATTTCATTCCCGAGACACAGGTGCTCTGGGATACAAAGGATTACACGACCGCGTATCATTCCCCGTATCAGATGACAGCAACCATCCCGGCTTTTGAGGTAAGCACTCCCGGAGAGCATTACCTCTGGGTCACCAATCCTGACCCCTGCGGAGGAGACTCAAATATCTCTGCCTATTCAGTCAGGGACACGGGCCGGACCTTCCCGATGATCGTCTCACCCAGGTCAGCATACCTTGTGAAAGGTAACACTTCTGAAGCGACACTTGGGGTCTCCGGACTGCCCCAGGGACTGCTCAGGTTCAATATTACCCTTGAAAAAACTCCAGATGCCCCGTTTTCCTTCTTCTTTGAATCATTTGAATCCTGGGTGGGCAACCCCACCGTCACCCGGGTGGATGAGAACCGCCTGATCATTACCGGAGACGATAGTGCAGATGTGGTGAGGAGAAATGCCACCGACATCATACTGGCTCATGTTACCCTCGCAGGAACCGCAGTCGGAACCGGTCAACTCCGCTGTATCCTCAATGAAGCACGCACTGATGAT